>NZ_NNRN01000052.1:0-105068 GCF_002252535.1 Brucella lupini | reverse complement strand
GGGTCAGTTCTCAGTGGCAATCAACAGTGCGCTCTATACGGCAGCCGATGGCCGAGCTGAACCGCAAAGGGCAGCACCCGCGATAGCGGAGGCTGCACGTGATCGCGGTGCCCACGTCATGACCGAATGCGCTGTGCGAGGCATCGACACCGCCGGTGGCAAAATCTGCGGCGCTGTTACTGAACGCGGCTACATCAAGTGTCAGGCCGTTGTTCTTGCCGGCGGCGCTTGGTCCAATCTTTTCCTTGGCAACAAAGGCATCAGCCTGCCGCAGCTCAAAGTCATGAATTCGGTCCTGCGCACCAAGCCGATCGAAGGTGGACCCGAGCAAGCCATCTGGTCCAGCCACTTTGCGTTACGCAAACGCCAGGACGGAGGCTACACCATTGCTTCGGGCCATGAAAACGTCGTTCCCATCGTGCCAAAATCCTTTCGATACGCTTTGGATTTTCTTCCGGCACTCAAGAAGGAATGGCGCTCGCTCAATCTTCGCCTCGGTTACCGGTTCCTCGACGAGGCGCGGCTCTCCAATAAATGGGCTTTGGATGAGCCAAGTCCGTTCGAATACAATCGCGTGCTCGATCCAAAACCCAATCAGCGCCTTTCAGACAATGCGCTGTCCCACGTCAACCCGGCCGACGCGGCGCCAAGCACTGATGATGCTGGGTGCAGCGGGACTGGCGACAGTTGCGACCCCCGGCCTCTTTGGTAGCAAAGCGCTGGCGCAAGAAGCCCGAAAAGGACAGGTAGTCGTCGGGTTTTCTCAAGAGCCAACGGTCTTCAATCCACATCTTCTTCATGTGGAAGTAGATGAAGGTTTGCATTTTGCAGTCTTTGACGCTCTTTTCGACGTAGACGCCGAGGGCAAATTTTACCCGCTTCTGGCGAAGGAAGTTCCGACCGTTGAAAACGGCGGCATTTCAGCTGATGGCCTGAACTGGAAAGTCACGCTTCGTGATGACGTCAAATGGCACGATGGCAAGCCATTTACAGCAGAAGATGTGAAGTTCACCCTCGAACTTTTGACGGATAAGGATTTCCGCAGCTGGCGCCGTACAGGACACGAACTGATCCGTGATCTTACCGTTGTATCGCCAACCGAAATTACCTGGCGCATGGAGAAGCCTCTCGCACCCTATGCAGCAATTCTGGCATCGACCTTCATCGTTCCCAAGCATGCGTTTGACGGGGTCGCGGATAAGAACACCGCTCCATTTAACAACGCTCCCATCGGCACGGGCGCATTCAAATGGAAAAACCGCGTTGCTGGCGACAATATCGAATTGGAAGCCAATGTCGACTATTTTGGTGATGGTCCATATTTGGAACGAGTCATCATCAAGTATATTCCCGACCTGACCGTTCTGTATACTCAGTTCAAGACCGGAGATATCGACGTTGCAGGACTACAGTGGATCACACCCGATCATTATGCAGAAGCAAAAGATCTGCCGGGTAAAAATGTCGAAATATTCGGAACAGCTGTCATCGAGTCGCTGACCCTCAACATGGATCGGCCATTCTTCAAAGATGCCGCCGTTCGCGAGGCCATGTATTTCGCGCTCGACAAGGCATCCATCATCGATGCGCTTTATTACGGTTTGCCGCAGGTCACCGAGTCCTACATGCCTAAGGAATCCTATTACTACAATAGCGATCTCCCGGCGCATGAATACAATGTAGACAAAGCCAAGGAATTGCTCGACCAGGCCGGTTGGAAGCCAGGTGCGGACGGTATCCGCGAAAAAGACGGAGTACGCTTGGCATTCAGCAATTCGACCACATCCGGCAATCATCTCCGTGAGCAGGCTCAGCAGTTTATTCAGCAATCGTTCCGGGAAATCGGCATTGATATGAGCATCAGCAATCTGCCCCCAGCTGTCATGTGGGGCGAATACTGGATGATGTCGAAATTCGATTCCGTGCTGGTGGGACTAACACCACTAACTGGGCCAGATCCGGACTGCTCCGACTTTTTCCGATCCACAGCCTCGCCAGCAAAAGGCGGTACGGGTCAGAACACCTGGGTCTATTCCAACAGCGAAGTTGACGCCTTGCTCGATAAAGGCGGGCAACTGTTTGTCCCTGAAGAGCGCCGTGCGGTCTATCTCAAGATCCAGGAACTGATCCGCAAGGACCTCCCGATGCTGCCGATGTTCCAATATGCAACCGTTCGCGGACGTAAAGCTGGCATGGAAGGTTTCCAGGGCAACATCAATAATCGCATCGACACCTGGAACATCCGCAGCTGGCGCTGGGCCTGATCCTTCTCACCGCGCCTTCATTGCTTCGGAGCATGAACACACCGTTTGTTCATGCTCCAGCAAGAGTAACACCAAGCGACCCGGCCCGCCCTCCGACCTATTAGTCGACGTGCCGGATAATTCGCCCGCTTCCGGCGGAGGTATCTATGTTTTTTTACACTCTACGACGACTCTGGCAGAGCTTGATACTGCTCGTCATCGTTTCTGTCATCGGCTTTATGGTGCTTAATCTCGCACCCGGTGGTCCCCTGTCACAATACACACTGACACCCGGCATGACCAAGGAGGCTCTAGACAGAATTGCAGAACAGATGGGGCTCAACCGCCCTCTTCCCGTTCAGTACCTGGACTGGCTGTGGAGACTTTTGCAGGGTGATTGGGGCAGTTCTTATCGCGATGGACGCCCCGTGCTTCAGATCATAACCGAACACCTTTGGGCAACTTTGCTGCTGATGGGTGGATCGACTCTCCTATCCATTCTGATAGGAACATGGCTGGGCGTTCACACGGCACTCAAACGCGGCTCGGTCTTTGACTACATCGCAACCATTGCGGCGATGATTGCCTTGTCGATTCCGACTTTCTGGTTCGGTCTTGTGGCGATTTATATTTTCTCGCTGAAATTGCAATGGCTGCCGGCCGGCAACATGTTCACTATCGGTGATGGATCGTTTCTTGACTACGTCAAGCATCTGATCTTGCCCAGTTTGGTATTGGCGCTCGTCAATGTGGCGATTTGGAGCCGCTATATGCGCAGCGCCACGCTGGATGTCATCCACCAGGACTTCATTCGTACCGCGAAAGCCAAGGGCCTGACGTCCCGACGCATCTTGATCAAACATGTACTCGGTAATGCCATGGTTCCCATGATCACCCTTGCTGGCGTTCAGTTACCGACCATTCTGGGCGGCGCACTGGTCACCGAAACCGTGTTCACATGGCCGGGTATGGGGCGTCTATTCCTCGATAGCCTTGGATACAACGACTACCCGGTCGTGATGGGCTTGCTGATGTCTTCAGCCGTTCTCGTTCTGATCGGCAACTTCGTCGCTGATCTGCTCGTGGCCTTTGTCGACCCGCGCGTCAGACTTGATTGAGGGAACACAATGAACACATCAGTACAAGCCATTCCCAACCTCGATCATCCTCGCTGGTGGAAAAGCCGCGTGGTTCGGCGCTTTATGAAGAACAGATTGGCACTCGTGGGCCTAGGCATGATCTTACTGCTCACGCTTGCCTGTATCATCGGGCCTTATCTGTTACCGTTCGACGAACTTTACATTGACTTGAGAGCGCGCTTCGCTCCTCCTGGTACAGGTGCGCATATTTTCGGAACAGACCCTCTGGGGCGAGATATAGCTGCACGACTATTCCAGGCGGGAAGAATATCATTGCTCGTCGGCTTTTCGGCAATGGTACTCTCAACCTGTATCGGAGCCGTGGTCGGGGTCGTTTCGGGCTATTATGGACGGTTTTTGGGAACGGCATTAATGCGCGTCGTCGATGCCTTCCTGTCCTTCCCTTCCATATTTCTACTGCTGGCTCTCGCTGCGTTCATCAAGCCGAGCCCACTGATGATTACCGTCATCATCGCAGTAACCAGCTGGATGGAAGTTGCACGTATTGTGGAAGCGGAAACGCGCTCCCTGCGTGATCGCGACTTCATCCTCGCGGCCAAAATGCTGGGGTTGCGTGGACGCTGGATCATGTTTCGGGAAATTCTGCCCAATATCGTCGGGCCGATCATCGTAGCCGCAACACTTACCATTGCGCGGGCCATCCTTCTGGAAGCTTATATCAGTTTCTTGGGTTATGGCATTCAGCCGCCCCTTCCAAGCTGGGGCAACATGCTCAATGGCGCACAGCAATACCTTACCTCGGCGCCATGGCTCGCAATCGTGCCGGGTGTAGCCATCACTGTCGCCGTTGCCGGTTTCAACTTTGTCGGCGACGGGCTGCGAGACGCATTGGATGCGCGTTCGGACCAAGGCTGAGACACTTTAAACCACCAATCAACCAAAGGACTGGATTCATGAGCCTTACAATCTACCACACCGCCGATGATATCGATTTCAAACCGAGCCGCCCTGCGGAAGGTCGCGATAGCGGTTCCGATGCGCGTATGATTTGGGAAGACGATATCGAAAACGGCGCCAAGGTCGCCGTATGGAAGGCCGAACCCGGCCTTTACGCCTATCCGGCTCGTGATCTTGATGAAACTTTCGTCATCATCGAAGGCGAAGCCATGTGCAGCCTCGACGGTTCTGAACCGGTCAAGGTTTCAAAAGGCTCAATCGTGCGTATCGCCAAAGGTGTGGCCATAACGCTCGACGTACTCACTCCTCTGCGCAAGGTGGCAACCGTTGTTCCCAAGCCCTGACCTGTGAGTTTTAAGTCCCGGCAGACATGCAAAGGTCTACCGGGACTTAAAGCAGTGTCGCTTAAAACGACCAGGCAGAAGACTAATTCTCTGGAGGAGTTCAATCATGGCATCCAAACGATCTGTTTCCGCAAATTTTTCCTCGCAGCCTCTCGATTATCAAAACTATGTCGATGGTGCCTTTACTGGCATCGCCGACAATTACGTCGATGTGTTCAATCCCGCGACGGGCGACCTGCTGGGGCGCGTTCCGGACGCATCGGAAGCTGATATCGATCACGCTGTCAAAGCGGCCCGAAAGGCGCTTTCCTCCTGGGAGAAACGTCCCGCTATCGAACGCGCTCAATACCTGCGCCAGATTTCGGCGAAGATTCGGGAACACCGCATTGAGCTTGCCGATGTCATCATCAAGGAACAAGGCAAGACGGCTGGCCTCGCCCAGGTTGAAGTTGACTTTACCGCCGACTATATCGACTATATGGCAGAATGGGCACGCCGTCTCGAAGGCGAAATCCTGACCAGTGATCGCCCGAACGAGACAATGCTATTGCTGCGCAAGCCAATCGGCGTGGTCGCGGGTATCTTGCCCTGGAACTTTCCGTTCTTCCTCATCGCGCGCAAACTGGCCCCTGCACTCATTACGGGAAATACAATTGTCATCAAGCCCAGTGAAGAAACGCCCATCAACGCCTTCATCTTTGCGCAGCTCGTGGCCGAAACCGATCTGCCCGCGGGTGTGTTCAACTTGGTGGGCGGTCGCGGCGCATCCTCGGGCGAAGCGCTCGTCAATCACCCGGACGTGGATCTAATCACCTTTACTGGCAGCGTTGCGACCGGTTCGCACATCATGCAGGCCGCAGGAAAAAATCTGACACGCGTTAATCTCGAACTGGGTGGCAAAGCACCGGCGATTGTTCTGGCCGACGCCGATCTCGATCTCGCAGCCAAAGCCATCTACGCTTCACGCGTCATCAATACCGGACAGGTTTGCAACTGTGCCGAGCGGGTCTATGTGGAGCGTCCGGTTCACGACGCGCTGGTGGAAAGGCTCAAAGCTCTCTTTGAAGCCACTCGATATGGCGACCCATCACAAGAAACCGACCTAGAGATGGGTCCACTGATCAATCAGGCCGGTCTCGACAAGGTTTCCCGGGCCGTTGAAAAAGCGGTAACTGATGGCGCAAAAATTGTCACTGGCGGCAAGGTTGCAGACCGCCCGTCGGGCTTCCACTACGAACCGACACTGATCGTCAACGCACAGTCCCACATGGACATCATGCGAAAAGAGACGTTTGGCCCCGTGTTGCCAATCCAGATCGTCGATAGTCTCAATGAAGCAATCGCGCTTGCCAATGACTCCGACTATGGCCTGACTTCGTCCATCTACACATCCAATCTCAATGCCGCGATGAAGGCCAGCCGTGAACTCAAATTCGGTGAAACTTATATCAATCGCGAAAACTTTGAAGCGATGCAGGGCTTTCACGCAGGTCGCCGCAAATCCGGCATTGGTGGCGCCGACGGCAAGCATGGGCTGTATGAATTCACCGAAACCCATGTGGTCTATATTCAGGGCTGATAGCATTCACAACGCGAGGGCCGCAGATTTTGCGGCTCTCTCCAGGATGCAAAGCATCCCAACAAAAAGAGGCTTCCAAGCCCCTCACACTACAATTGATTTTCGGGAACAACGATGATGCAGAGCACAGTTTCAGCTACGGACAACAGCAAGTCGGTCAATGCTATTTTATCAGTGCGTAATTTAAGCATTGGGCTGCCCAAGGGAATGGACAGGCAATTCGCTGTTCGCGATATTTCCTTCGAGCTCCGGGCTGGTGAAATCCTGTGCATCATCGGCGAATCCGGTTCTGGAAAATCAGTCACCGCAAATACGATCATGGGGCTGCTACCATCCACCATGCAAATATCAGGAGGCGAAATCGACTTCAGGGGGTCGGACCTCCTCAAAATGCCTGAGCGTCAGCGCAGGCTTTTGCGTGGAAGATCTGTATCGATCATATTTCAAGATCCTTTGTCGTCCCTCAACCCATTGATGACTATTCGCGACCAGATCGAGGAGGTTCTTGTCGCCCATGATTATGGTGACGCTGCGAAACGCAAGGCCAAAATTGTGGAACTTCTGACCGAAGTTGGACTGCCTGACCCGGAAGTCATTCAACACCAATATCCGTTCCGACTGTCAGGTGGACAGCGTCAGCGTGTCATGATCGCTATGGCTTTGGCGCTCGACCCCGATGTCCTGATCGCTGACGAACCCACGACAGCACTCGATGTTACGACGCAAGCGCAGATTTTGGACCTCATACGCAAGATTCAAAAACGTAAAGGCATGAGTGTCATGTTTATCACGCACGACTTCGGCGTGGTTTCTGAAATCGCCGACAGCGTGATCGTGATGGAAAAGGGCAATCTGGTTGAACAAGGTTCTGCCGCAGACGTGCTCGTGAACCCGAAGCACCCTTACACCCAGCGCCTCATCGCAGCCGTTCCTCATATGCGCGAGGACGATAGAACAGTCGCCGGACAATCAGATATTATACTTGAAGCATCCAAACTGACGAAGACCTATCACGTTGGTTCAGGCATGTTTGGCCGAAAGCGTGTCGTACCGGCACTTCAAGAAGTAAGTTTCACTTTAAAGCGGGGACAAACTCTGGGTGTCGTTGGCGAAAGCGGCTCAGGAAAAAGCTCTCTCGGACGGGTTCTCATGAAACTGACGGACCTCGATTCTGGAAACATTTTCTTCGAGGAGAAAGATATTGCTCCACTATCGGAAGCCGAGTTTCGTCCGCTTCGCCCCCGCATCCAAATGGTATTTCAAGACCCCTTCGCTTCCCTCAATCCGCGTCATACAATCGGTATGTCCCTGATGGTGGGTCCTAGCGCCCATGGGCAAGAACCCAAAGGGGTTCGCAAGCGTGCACTGGAAACACTCGAACTGGTCGGTCTTGATCGCGGCGCCATGGAAAGATTTCCGCACGAGTTCTCAGGCGGGCAGAGACAACGCGTCGGCATTGCACGCGCCCTTATGCTCGACCCCGAAATTCTGATTGCCGACGAAGCGGTTTCTGCCCTCGACGTCTCGATACAGGCCCAGATACTTGAATTATTGCAAAAAGTGCAGAAGGACCGTGACCTTGCGATTATCTTCATCACGCACGACTTGCGGGTTGCCAGCCAAATTTGCGATGATGTTTTAGTCATGCATCGCGGTACAGTCGTGGAATCTGGTCCGCCGAGCCGAATTTTCGGCAATCCGGCCAATACCTACACTCGCAGTCTGGTTGCTGCGATTCCAGGACTTCACTAAGTCAGATGCTAGCCTACCCTCTCCTGTCAAAACCGGCATTGTTAGCGATGGCGTTAACTCGTGCTGCCATGGTCGGAAGATTTTGCAGAAGGAAGCCGCGGTCAAAGTTTTCGGACACACCCTATCCGTCAATCGATGAAGCTATTTTCGGTTCGCGGGGCTTGACCTTTACCTTCTTTAGACATGGTCTCTCTTCGAGCGGTTGACCGTTAGCGTTTTGGTTAATGATTTACAAATATAACACTGATTTTATTTATTTTTTGCCTCGAACTATGTTCATCCCCCATTCAGTTCGCCCCCGATATGTTGCGGACAACAAAGGAGAGCATTCATGTTCAAAAAAGCAGTCTTAGCCGCAATCGCAATGACCTTCGTTACTGCTCCAATGGCGCAGGCCCGTGATTACCACCACAGCAACCCTGCCCCGCATCGCTACGAGCCGCAGCGCCCACATCATGGCAAGGATTTCTACCGCCATGATCGCCGCGACCACGGACGCCACCAGTGGTCGAAGGGTCAGCGTTACAGCGATTGGCGTCGCCATCAGGAAATCCGCGACTACAAGCGCTATGGCCTCCGCCGCCCACGTCCGGGGCAGCATTGGGTCAAGGTCGATAATCAGTACCTTCTCATTGCCGGCGCCACCGGATTGATCGCAGGCATTCTTGCTGCTCAATAGGACAAGCACTTGAGAGGCGGGCGTTTGCCCGCCTTTTCTCTTTATGTTGCCCCCCACCCAGATGGTTATAATTCGCCGCTAACAGTATGCGCTCTGTTGTATTACCACGGGGCTCGCGAGCACCTAAGCCAAGCCGCGGCGCTCTGCTTCATCAAGAAGAGCCGACGTGCCGTTGACCTGCGAAAGACGTTCATCAAACGGCGCGCGCCGCGGATAGGCCTGATCTCGTGCGTTGATCTGCAAACCACCAAGCAGAAGATCGACCATCTGATTTGCTTACCGCTTCCAGTTTTTACTGGGCCTGACGTGTGCCAGGCCAGAAAGCGCGCGAAGCAAATCGTGCGGCTTGATGTCGTCACGAAACACGCCGGTCTCCACCCCACGCAAGATCAATCGATTGATTCGTGGCAACCAAGGGCGAACCGGGATTTTCCAGGACATTGTGTCTCGGAAGGGGATCGCATATTTAATGTCAGACCCAATTTAATCGAACGATGCCGCAGGAACTTTAGGGAGTTTTGAGGAATAAAGCTCGCGCCGTCGCGCAACAGGTTTGTCCTAGCTACGGCAACACAGTTGCTAGGCTGTTGCTAGGCAAAAAATGCAAACAACCGCACAATCTATTCGGTCAAAATTTACAAGCAATTTCAAGGAGATAAGTGGTGGGCGATGAGAGACTCGAACTCCCGACATCTTCGGTGTAAACGAAGCGCTCTACCAACTGAGCTAATCGCCCGACTGTTTCGCCAAGTGTCTGGCCAGTCGCTGTGAGAGCCGTTTAGGCAATTCGCGCGACAAGCGCAAGTGCAAAAATCAGCCTTCGACGTCTTTCTTGTGTTTTTCTATAGTCCCTTCCATGCTTCCCTCGATAGAGAAGCCAAGGTGAAGCTCGGCCACCCGAAAGGCGCTACAATATCGGCAAAGCGTACAAGTTTGACGCCGACATTTGCCGGAGAAGCAAGTTGTGGGAGCGGCGAACATTCAGCCGCCGCCTTGGATATTATCCAGCCAGTCGTTCGGGCGAGCGCAGAATGGATGCACCGCCGGCTGCCTGCACGGCAAGGCTTCCATATTCGATCCCGGCAGCAAGTGCTCGGTGAGAATCCTGCCCTTCGAGCCACGCATCGATGAAGCCGGCATTAAAAGCATCGCCTGCCCCGGTCGTATCGATAACTGGCACGTCCTTTGCCGCCATATGAAGGTCCGCATCGGCGGTACGCAGCCACGCCCCTTCTCCACCGCCCTTGAGAGCCACGATTGGAAAGTGCTTCGCAAGCGCATTGAGCGCCTTTGCCGGATCGTCGTGGCCAGTGATGGCCTGCGCTTCCTCGCGGTTGGGAAGGAATATATCGACGCCCTCACAGGCCGCGAGCAAACCCGGATCGTAGATCAGCGTTTCATCCCAGCTTGGGTCGAGCGAGACTGAAAGGCCTGCCGCCTTTGCCTGCTGTACGAGCTCGGGGATTTCGTGCAGCGTTGCGAATTCAGCAATGTGCAGATGCCCCGCATCCTTCCATTGCAACGCGGCTTCGAGCGTCGAAGGCAGCGCCGAACCGGCACGGCGCGAGAGGAATGCGCGGTCGTTGCCGATCACGCTTGCCACCGTCACCTGCGGTCCGGCATCGTCGGCACGTTCCAGAAAGCGCAGATCGACACCGTCGATCTTCAGGTCCGGTTCAAGCCCGCGTGACAGGCCGTCAAAGCCGAGACGTGCGACCAGCGCCACCGCCCTGCCCGCATGGGCAAGATGGGCAGCCGAAATGAAGGCCCCTCCACCTGCCGCCATCTTCATGTTTTCGGCAAAAACCTCTCGTCCGGGCTGCGGCAGTGATTGCAGCCCGGTGAAGATAAGGTCGCAGTAAATCCGCCCGATACTGAGGACAGCCGGAGACTTGAAATGCCGTTTGAATTGTTGCGGCATCATAGGCGGCCCAGACTTTTCTCGGTCTTGGCATCGAAGAGATACAGGCTTCCGGCAGGCGCGGACACGGAAAGCGTGCCGCCTGTTGCGGGAATGATCTTCCCCGGAGCAGTTGCAATCACCGAGACGCCGTTAACGTCCAAATGAACCAGCGTTTCGGCGCCGAGAGGCTCAACGGCCGTCACAGTGCCCGTGAGCGAAAGGGCATCGGGTGTGCCTTCCTCAACTTTCAGATCATGCGGGCGGACGCCGACCAGAATGTCGCCATCAGGTGCAAGTTCCACGCCTGATCCATTGCGGCGACCCGCAATCAGGTTCATCGACGGGCTGCCGATGAAGCGCGCCGTAAAAACATCGGTCGGATTTTCATAAAGCTCGGTCGGCGTTCCGGTCTGGAGAATGCGACCGTCACGCATGACAACGATACGGTCGGCCATGGTCATGGCTTCAACCTGGTCATGTGTCACGTAAACGGTCGTCGTCTTGAGACGCTGATGCAAGCGTTTGATTTCGATGCGCATCTGCGCGCGAAGCTGAGCGTCGAGGTTTGACAGCGGCTCATCGAAAAGAAAAGCAGACGGATTGCGCACCATGGCGCGACCGATAGCGACGCGCTGGCGCTGACCACCGGACAATGCTGCCGGTCGACGGTCGAGATAGGGTTCCAGCCCAAGCGCCTTGCCGGTTTCCTCGATGCGCTTGTCCTTCTCGGCCTTGGACAGTTTCGACGTGTAAAGCCCAAAACCGATGTTCTGACGCACGGTCATATGCGGATAAATCGCATAATTCTGGAACACCATGGCGATGTTGCGTTGCTTTGGATCGCGTTCATTAACGACCTCGCCACCGATCTTCAGGTGGCCGCCGGAAATATCCTCAAGCCCTGCGATCATGCGCAAAGTCGTGGACTTGCCACAGCCGGAGGGGCCGACAAAAACGACGAACTCGCCGTCCTTGATCTGGAGATCGATTGCCCGGACCGCCTCGACCTTGCCATAACGCTTGACCAGCTTTTCAAGTTCGATGGTTGCCATCAGCGTGCCTCCACAAGTGCACTGAATTTTTCATTGAGTTCGCGGGCAGCCTTTGCTTCAGCGGCTGCATGGTCAAAAGCGACTGCCTTGAAGCGATCAGCTTCCGCCTTATGCCGCGCAAGTGCTGCATTCATCGCTGTCGGTGCCGGACCGCCGAGACGATCACGCACAGCCACGAAATGTTGCGGGGAGACCAGTTCCTCAAACTTTTCGCGCCCGAAGGATGGCTCGCGCCCGGCGGACTCGCGGAAAGCGTCAAGGAAGGGTTCAAACCCATCCTTCTCCAGACCTCCGCCCATGGCCACGACAGCGCGCGCAACCCTGGCTGCGATTTCATGCGCCTGCCGGAACGAAAGACCTTCAATGCGCACCAGTGAATCCGCCAGTTCGGTAATCGTGATGCAGGAGCGACGGATATTTTCTGCCACACGGGCCGGATCGATACGGATCGCGCCGATGAATGCGGCCAGAAGATCAAGCACGCGACCAGCGGAGGCGAATGCCTCGTAGCCCATCTGCTGCGTCTCGCCCTCACTGTCATTCATGTCGGTGAACGGCGTATTGTGCATGACGTCCAGAACGGTGCGGGCACGGCCCATGGTCTGGCTCGCCAGATGGCGCATATGTTCGATCGGAACCGGATTGCGCTTCTGCGGCATGATTGATGAAATCTGCACGAAGGCATTCGGCACGTAAATCTGGCCGACCTCGAAACTGGTCCAGAACTGGAAGTCCTGGATGAGGCGTCCCAGATGCACGAACATCAGCTCCAACGCCGAATAGGTCGAGGTGATGTAATCCACCGCTGCAATGCAGCTGTAAGAATTCGGCAAGGGGGCAGCAAAGCCCAACAGGCTCGCCACTCGTGCGCGATCGATCGGGAAGCCTGAGGTGGTGATGGCCGCCGCCCCCATGGGTGACAGGTTGACGATGGCGCGCGCGGCTTCCATCCGTTCCATATCCCGGATGAGAACCTCGACTGCCGCCGAAAGATAGTGACCGAAGGTCGATGGCTGCGCAGGCTGACCATGCGTATAGGCGACGATCAGTGTCTCCTTTTCACGCTCGGCAGCAGCAATCATCGCATCAAGCACATTGCGCGCCTGCGTCATCAGCGTATCGATACGATCCTTCAGACCAAGCTTGAACAGCGTGTGGTCAATATCATTGCGTGAGCGCGCCGTGTGAAGACGACCGGCGGTGTCGGCACCAATGCGCGCCTTCAGCTCCTTCTCGATGAGGAAGAAAAAGTCTTCCACCTCACCCGTATAAGTGAGCTTCGAAGGATCGATTTCCTTGTCGATAGCTTCCAGCGCACCCGCAATGGCCGCTGCCTGCGCACGGTCGAGAATGCCGGTTTCGGTCAGCATAACGAGATGGGCGCGGTCGATGCGGCGGAAGCCGTCGACATGATGGGTCTTGGCGCCGTCAAAAAGCGGGCGAAGCACGGTTTCCTTGTAAACCGGATCGGGGAAGACGCTTTTATCGGACAGCCGTGGATCGAGATCGGACATGGTTCAACCCTTGAGGCCAGCAAGCATGACACCGCGCACGATGTAACGCTGGAGAAGAAGAAAGACGACGAGCGTGGGAAGCGTGGCGATTGCCGCGCCGGTCATGATCATTTCCCACTGGATGGATTGCTCGACGGCGAAGCTCGAAAGCCCGACCGGCAGCGTGTAAAGCTCCGGGCTGGTCGCAACGATCAGCGGCCAGAAGAATGCGGTCCAGTTGCCGAGGAAGGTGAAGATGGCGAGCGCCGAGAGTGCTGGCGTCACCAGCGGCATGGCAACTTTCCACCAGATCTGGAATTCGTTGAGGCCGTCGACGCGGGCAGCTTCCAGAAAGTCGTTGGGAACGCCTTCGAAGAATTGCTTCATGAGGAACGTGCCGAAGGCCGTCATCATGCCGGGAAACATGATGCCCCAATAGCTGTCCAGCCAGCCGAGCTTGCTCGACATCAGATACCATGGGATCACCAGCATTTCGGTGGGGATCATCAGCGTGGACAGGATGGCGAGGAAGATGAAATAGCGACCGCGGAACTGGAATTTCGCCAGCGTATAGCCGACGAGACTGTCGAAGAAGACGTTCGACAGCGTGACCACGACCGCAACGATCATGGAATTCAGGAACCAGCGCAGGAAGCGCCCATCGGCAAGGATAGTGACATAGTTCTGCAATGTCGGCTCTGCCGGGATCAGGCGCAGGTCGTAGACCTGACCTGCCGTCTTGAGCGAGGTGGAGAACATGAAGGCCAGTGGTGTGACCATGATGAGGCCGCCGATGAGCAGCAGCGTCCATGTCAGGATGCGGCCGGGCCGCAGATTCTGGAATGGTAGCGGTTTGTTTTGAGCGGACGCTGTCATTTCTTTTCCCTCAGGATCCAGAGCTGCAACAGCGAGACGCAAAGCAGGATGGTGAACAGAACGACGGTTTGCGCGGCCGCATAACCCATCGCATAGGAGGAGAAGGCCGTCTGATAGATCATCAGCACCAGCGGCTTGGTGGAGCCGAGCGGTCCGCCGGGATCGTTCGTGGTCATGTTGTAGACCTGATCGAAGATGCGCAGGAAACCGATGGACGAGAAGACGACGAGGAACACCGTGGTGGGCTTCAGAAGCGGGATCGTGATCTTGCGCAGGATCGCCCATTCGCCGAGGCCATCAATGCGTGCGGCTTCATAGAAGGTGTTGGGAACAGCGCGCAGGCCAGCCATGAAGATAATGATCTGGAAGCCAAGACCCGCCCAGATGGACGTCGCCATGATGGCATAGAGACCCTGATCGACCGAGCGCAGGAACCCCTGCTGCGGGAGCCCCACTGCACTCAGAATATTGTTGATGAAGCCGATGGGTGCGGGCTGATAGAACCAGCGCCAGACCCATGCCATGGCCGCTGCCGTGGTGAGATAAGGCAGGAAATAGAGTGCACGGATAAAGCCGTGCATGATGCGCACGCGATCCAGAAAATAGGCGATTGTAAACGCCACCACGAGGCTTATCGGCGTGCCGACCAGCAGATAGGTGAAAGTGTTCTTGAACACTTTCCAGAATTCCGGATCAGCGAAGAGCTTCTGGTAATTGGCGAAGCCGATGAACTTCGGTGGGTTCATCAGGTCCCAGTCGGTGAGAGAGAGCCAGAAAGCCTCTATCGTAGGGTAAAAGCGGATGACCGAATAGAACAGTATCGGGAGAGCCAGAAAGCTCCACACCCAGATCAACCGTCTTGTGCGCATGGAAAGACGGTCCGTCAGGCGGTTGCCCGAAGGCCCCTTCCCCGAGCCGCCTGTTTCAGCCGTCCCGGCTTCTACAGTGATTGTCATGTTTTAGTATCCTTCGGCTACAGATTAGAGCGCGGTTCGATCTGAATGAAGCAGATCGGCGCTCTAACTGTTTATTTTGGCGCGCATCTTATCCGAAAACCGTTTCACACTTTTCGGGATGCGCTCTAGCCGTGCCGTCAACAGGCAAGAGAAGATGAAGCAGCGGGAGCCGCTTCATCTTTCGCGTTTGCCTTACTTGGCTGCGTCGAGCACATCCTGCTCGGCCTTGGCTGCCTGATCGAGGGATTCCTTGACCGGCTGCTTTTCGAGAATAACGCGATTGGCCATATCGACAGCGATCTGGCGCTGCTTCAGCTCGTCCACGAACATGGTCGTGTGTGCATATTCCAGACCCTTCAGGAACGGGCCGTAGATCGGATCGGCAAGGTTCGTTTCCGTCAAGGCTGCCGAACGGCGCGCAGGCAGTTCGCCAACATCCTTCAACCAGATTTCCATGGCTTCCGGCGAGGAGATGTAGTTCAGGAACTTCTTGGCAGCTTCAAGTTTCTCGCCGCTTGCCTTGGTGCTAATGCCGTTGGCGAAGTAGCTCGCATAGTTGGAACGCACGCCTTCGGCATTGGCCGGAAGCTCGGTCACGCCCCATTCGAAGTCCTTGATGGTGCGGAACGAACCGAGACGGAAGGTGCCGTCGATGGTCATGGCCGCCATGCCAGCGCGGAAAGCAGCCTGCCCTTCATCCATGAACTTGACTTCGCCGACCTTATGTTCGGTCTGGAGGCCAGTATAGAAGGCAAGCGCCTTTTCACCGGCGGCGTCGTTGTAAGCAACCTTGCGGTCATTGTCGGTATAAGGCTGGCCGCCGAACTGGCGCACCAGAACCTCACGCCACCAATGCTGGTCCTGTCCCGGCATATCGAGTGTGATGCCTTCGGCCAGAAGATTGCCGGAAGCGTCGCGCTTCGTCGTCTTCTTGGCAGCTTCGACCATTTCATCCAGCGTCTTGGGCGGATTGTTCGGGTCGAGGCCAGCGTCGGTGAAGAGCTTCTTGTTGTAGAACAGGGCCAGCGAGCGCACAGCAGTCGGCAGACCGTAATACTCATCGCCGCGCTTCATCGCCGAAACAATCGGGAAGAATTCGCTCTCAATCTTGTCATGCGGGAACGTGTCCTGCGGCAGCGGCTGCAGAATGCCGCCAGCCACGAACTTGTCCAGCCAGCCGTAGAAAAGCTGCATCACGTCCGGGCTCTTGCCCGCCATCTTCGCTGCGATTACGCGCGTCTGATAGTCGTCGTACGGGAACGTGACCTGCTTGACCTTGATGTCCGGATTGGCCTTCTCGAAATTCTCGATCAGCTTGTCCATCGCCTTGACGCGTGTCTCGAAGACATACTGCCAATATTCGATTTCGACAGCCTGAGCGGCATTGATCGCAAAGGTGCTGAGCCCCGCAACCAAACCTGCCAATAACAGCTTACGCATTTAAACCTCCCTAATGCCCCGCCCACCGGTTCGAATGCGGTCGCCAGGCACGGCCGCGGCAGTGCTTCGCACAATCCGCATATTCCACCACATGCCGCGCAGATGATGCGCAGCGCCCATTTTTCCTCATGCAGGAACCCACTTCCCCGACATGAGCCAAGGCGGTTCTTCACCACCCTGCCTTTACGGTTCAATGTTGCGAGCGTTTTGTCAATAAGATAATTTAGTTGAATTAATATATTGCTGTTAAAAGCGGCTCGCGTTATCTCTTTTGACGGGAGACAGGAGGGACCATGACATCGAAATCAGATGGGCAATCCGAAGACGGGCGGGCCAATACGCCTGCCGCCGTACAAGGCGGGTCGCTTGCGGTCACTCTCGGCAAGAATCCCGAGCGAATTCGTGACCATAACCGACGTGTAGTGCTTGATGTCGTGCGCCGCCACGGTCCTCTCGGCCGAATGCATATCGCCCGCCTTACGCATCTGACCGCACAGGCCATCGCCAATATCGTCGATGAGCTGGTTTCAGAGAATCTGCTCATGCAGCTGGGGCGACTGAAAACGGGGCGCGGCCAGCCGCCGATCCAGTTTGCCGTCAATCCCGAAGGCGCGATGACCATCGGTGTCGAAATGGGTTCGACGCATATGGTGACGACGGTGCTTGATCTTTCCGGCAAGCCGCGCACGCAGCATGTGCGCCCCATTCAGGATGTCAGCCCCGACAGGCTCTCCACACAATTGCGAAAAGAAGTCGATGCGGTGAAGACTTCGTTTCCCGCGCGCCTGCTCGGCATAGGCGTCGTGATGCCGGGTCCGTTCGACATTGAAGGCATGAGTTCTGTCGGCCCGACCACGCTGCCCGGCTGGTCCGGGATCGATGCAGCGGCGGTTCTGAGCGAAGCCTGCGGCGAATCCGTTCTGGTCGAAAACGACGCGAATGCCGCCGCCGTCGGCGAACGCCTGTTCGGCGCCGGACACGCGATTTCCAATTTCGCCATGATCTATTTCGGTGCCGGTATCGGGCTTGGCATGATTCAGGACGGCGCACCGTTTCGCGGCGCTTTCGGCAATGCCGGTGAAATCGGTCATATCGTCATCACGCCTAATGGGCGCAGCTGCGCCTGCGGCCAGAAGGGCTGCCTCGAAACCTATGCCTCCCTTCATACCTTGCGGGAAAAGCTTCACGCAGCAGGGATTGAGGACACCGATTTCGACGCGCTGGAAAAGCTGCATGGAAACCGCAACCCAGTTCTGATGGGCTGGGTACAGGAAGCTGCCGATCATCTGGCTCCAATGATTGCCATGATCGAAAACATTCTCGATCCCGAGACGATCATTCTGGGTGGCATGTTGCCCGATGCGATCATCGACGACCTGATCTGGCATATGGGTGGTCTGCCGATTTCGGTTGCCAGCCGCCGCGCCCGTGCGTTGCCACGAGTCATTCGAGGGCAGACGGGACAGTTCACCGCCGCCCTGGGCGCTGCATCACTGCCGATGTTCGAGGCCATGACGCCGAAGCTTGATACCAATTCGGAAATCTGACCATGCTCACCGCCCTTCAGCGCATCGAGCGCCAGAAGTCGTCTCCTGCCCTCGTCCGTCTGCATCGCGCTCTAAGCAGGCTGCGCTCGACCGTCACGCTGATGCATACGGGTGCGCACCCTGACGATGAGCAGAGCGGCCTGATGGCCTATTTGCGGTTCGGACTTGGTATACGGGTGGTGATCGCCTGTTCGACACGCGGCGAAGGCGGGCAAAATGCGCTTGGCCCGGAACGTGGTGGTGCGCTCGGCATGATCCGCAGCCGCGAGATGGAAGAAGCAGCGCGCATTCTCGATTGCGACGTGCATTGGCTCGGCCATGGTCCAGACGATTCCGTCCACGACTTCGGTTTCTCCAAGGATGGTGACGGTACCTTTGCCCACTGGGGTGAGAAGAAAACCGTCGAGCGGCTCGTACGCGCCTATCGCACCGAGCGTCCGGATATCGTGCTGCCGACCTTTCTCGATGTTCCCGGCCAGCATGGCCACCACCGCGCGATGACACGGGCTGCGGAAACGGCCATACGGCTCGCCGCCGATCCCGATGCCTTTCCCGAACATTTTGCCGAGGGATTGATGCCGTGGCAGGTGGCAAAATTCTATCTCCCTGCCTGGTCGGGCGGCGGCGACACTTATGATGACGAGCTTCCTCCACCCGACACCACATTGACCGTTCACGCGGCGGGTCGCGACGCTGCAACCGGTGCCGATTACGACCGTATCGGTGAATGGTCGCGTGCCTGTCACGCCACGCAGGGCATGGGGCGCTGGCCGGAAACGCCCAAGAGCAAATGGCCGCTGCATCTGAAACTGCCGGAAAGCTGCGCTGAAACAACAATTCTTGAAGGTATTCCGGAATCTCTCGCAACACTGGCTGAGGTCGATGGACTGACATTTGAAACCCGGAAGCAGCTTCTTGACGCTCATTTGTCTGTCGAGCGGACTATTGCGGCTTTTCCTGAGCGCGAAACCATTGGCAAAAATCTTCTCGGTGCTGCAAAAAGCCTGAAAACTGTACTGACCGGCGCACCGCAAGGTTTCCTCGTGCAGCACGGGCACAGGCTGGAACGCAAGCAGTGGGAAATCGACGCCGCCTTGATCGAAGCAGCGTCTTTGTTCGAGCGGGCTTATCTGGAAGAAGCCATATTGCCTACAGGTGGAGAAACCCGCCTTGTTGTCGAATACGGCCCCGGAGCGATGGCCGTCGCAATAACAGCCGACCCCATATTGCCAGAAAGCTGTTCGACCGCTTGCGAGTACGTGACGCCCGAGAGGGAAATTCTGGCTGTGTCACTGGCAAAGGAGGCAGCACTTTCCCCGCTTTTTGAACCGGCTTGGCGGTCACTTGGCGGCAACGGACAGGCCTATATCCGATTAAAGGCGCAGTTTGACGATCACCTGGCTGCGTGCAGCTTCGATCTCGAAGAGCCGCTTGCCATTGTTCCATCTGCCTCGTTAAGGATTGATCCGCCAGCAGTCATCATATCGGGCAAGCAGTATCCCTCGCCGATCCGGCTTGTGGTCGATGGCGAGACCGGCCAAGTCACATTCACAGCGCAAAACGGTTGGAGCGTCGGCGTAATCGGGCAGGATGCTGTTCTACACGGGCCTTTCGATCCAGAGCCCGGCTTGACTGCGCTACAGGCCACGATCAACGGACGTCTTGCATGGCAGACGCAGGTAGCCAGCTACCCGCATATCGGTAAAACCGTCTGGCGTGAGCCTGCCGTGCTGCCTGTATTGGCACTCGACGTGAAATTGCCTGATGCGCGTATCGGCTATATCGGCGCTGGGGCAGACAATGTTGGTCTTTGGCTGAAACGCATGGGATTTGATGTCACCGATGTCGAAGCACGCCATCTTTCCGGTGATCTTTCGCAATTCACCACCATCGTGGTCGGTATATTCGCCTTCGACCTGCACGCTGATCTCGCCGCAGCAACGGACAATCTGCATCGATTCGTCGAGAATGGCGGACATCTGGTGACGCTCTATCATCGTCCATCCGATGGTTGGCATCCGGATCGGACACCACCGCGAAAATTAGCCATCGGTTCCCCGTCATTGCGCTGGCGCGTTACGAATCCCCATGCCGCAGTTACAGTTCTCGATCCAGAGCATCCCTTGCTCGTCGGCCCCAATATTATCAGCGAACGTGATTGGAATGGATGGCACAAGGAACGTGGGCTTTATTTCGCTTCCGCATGGGATGACGACTATCAGCCGCTGCTTTCCATGCATGATGAGGGAGAACAGCCGCTCTTCGGCGCGCTTGTTTCAGCCAGTATCGGTAAAGGCCGCCATACGCATACGAGCCTCGTCCTGCATCATCAGCTCGACAAGCTTGTGCCCGGTGCATTCCGGCTCATCGCCAATCTGGTACAACCTGTGAGATAATTTCGTGCATATCGCTATATTGAAATATTTATGACATTTATGTCGCTCTGGACAGAAACTATTTTCGTTATATTTCATTTCACTAATTAATTTTTCTTGAGTTCCCTTCGCCGGAAAATTCGCTCTATCTCAGCGTGTATTTGACTCATGGAGATGAATTATCATGCGCAATCTGGTACGTGTTTCTTTGACCGGTCTTTTCCTCGGTGCAAATCTTACGATGGCTTTTGCACAGGCAACGCCTGAACAGATGGAGATGGCCTATAACGCAGCTCGCAACCAGCTTGGCGTACTCCAGTACTGCCAGGAAAAGGGTTATACCGATGGCGGCGCCATCGAAATCCAGACAAAAATGATTGCGCTGATCCCCGCCCCATCCGACACCACCAAGGCCGACGCTGCCGAAGCAACCGGTAAGCAGGGTAAGGTCTCTGCGATGGGCATGGAACAGGATATTGCCACCAGCGCAAAAGCACAGAATGTCTCCGAGGAGAAGCTCTGCCAGACCATGGCTGATGCCGTTAAGCAGGCTGGCGCCCAGCTGCCGCAGTAAGGCAGATCGCAGCTTCCAAGAAAAAGAGAGCCTCGCGTAAGCGGGGCTTTTCCTTGCCTGAAGATTTATATTCGATATCGCTTAAATACAACGTACGACGCTATTGCAGTTTTCGTTTTTAATTCAGCACTTTATTAATCATATGCGATACTCACCTTCCGTTTACCATGCAACTTAAGAGGGTGCACATATTTGCCGGGTAGTTTGCTCTCAGGTCACAGAGACCACTAAACAAGCAAGAATGATCTCAGGAGCAACACATGACCAAGCTTATTGCACGCTTTCGTAAAAGCGAATCCGGCGCTACCGCCATCGAATACGGCCTCATCGCGGCTTTGATTGCTGTCGTCATCATCGGCGCAACGACGTCTCTCGGCACCACTATCCGCACCCAGTTCACTGCCATTGCGACCGCTATTGGTGGTGCTGGCGGCAGCTAATAGGCTCTGCAAACGCGACAATAATGCCACCGCCCTTCGGGGCGGTTTTGCTTTTTGCGGAGACGTTCTGCCTTCTCAACAGCAACTTTTGAAATCCCCACGCGTTTACTAAGTATGTGTGGAACATATTTCACGGCCTTATGCGGAGGTTTGATCACAGCTAACCAAGCTAACGCTCTGCAATCTTTATTGATTATGGGCTTCAGATAGAAACGCGCATAATCCCTCTAAATAGTGGTTCGCCGCGTGGTTATTGCGTATTCCAGCGCTAGCCCCGGCTTTTCGGGAGTAGCGAACATGTCATTGAAATCCATTTTACTGGCGCTCGGCATCGGCGCTGCCAGTCTGACGCTCAGCGGTTGTGTCTCCGAGGGTTATTACGGCTCAGGTTATAATGATCCGTACTATGTTCGCGGTGGATATGTCGGCACGGGAGTCGTTTACAATAGTGGCGGCTATTATCGGAACTACCCACGTTATCCACGCTACTATAGAGATTCACGCTACTATCGTGACCGTGATTATTATCGTTATCGCGACCGGGACCGTCCACGTCGTCCTGACACCAACAGACCGGATCGTCCGCGTCCACCGCGGCCGGACCGTCCGCCATCAGGCAACGATGGTGCAGGTCGTCCGAATCCGGGCAATCTGCCAGTTATCCAGCCGATCAGGCGTGGTCCGCATAACTGAAACAAAAACACCCGCCGAAATCCGGCGGGTGTTTTGCATAGAAGGAACCAATGTCAGAGCTTGATGACATATTCCTTGCGGGTGGTCTCGATGACTTCCCAGCTTCCCTTGAAACCCGGTCGGATGACAAAACTGTCGCCTGCAACGACTTCGCGGCTTTCGCCGCCCTCTTCGCTGATGACCGACCGGCCGGACAGGATGTGACAGAACTCCCATTCATCATATTCGATGCGCCATTTTCCGGGCGTACTCTCCCATATGCCTGCAAAGAGTGTGCCCTCGGCATTCTCCTCCAAATTCCACGTGCGGAATTTCGGGGCACCGGAAATAATGCGCTCCGGTAGCGGCGCGCCTTCCTCCGGTTCGATGCCGGTCAGGTCGAAATCGAGAAACCGGCTCATGGATCAGACCTTTGCCAGCGCCTGCTCAATATCGGCAATGATATCGTCCGTATCCTCGATACCGATAGACAGGCGCACCACGTCCGGGCCAGCGCCAGCCGCCACCTTCTGCTCATCACTCAGCTGACGGTGGGTGGTGGATGCCGGGTGGATGACCAGCGAGCGCGTGTCGCCAATATTGGCCAGCAGCGAGAACAGGTCGAGGCTGTCTACGAACTTTACGCCCGCGTCGTAACCGCCCTTGAGACCGAAGGTAAACACCGAACCGGCACCCTTCGGCGCATATTTCTGCTGGAGCGCATGAAATTTATCATGCGGCAGCCCGGCATAGTTCACCCAAGACACTTTCTCGTGGCCATGCAGCCAGGATGCGACCTTCAGAGCATTGTCGCTGTGACGCTGCATGCGCAGCGGCAGGGTTTCCGCACCAGTGAGGATCTGGAACGCATTGAACGGCGAAATGGCCGGGCCGAAATCGCGCAGACCCAGCACTCGGGCCGCGATTGCAAAGGAAATATTGCCAAAGGTCTTGTGCAGTTCCAGACCCGCATAATCCGGGCGCGGTTCAGTCAGAAGCGGATAGTTGCCGGACTTCGCCCAGTCGAATGTACCGCCATCGACCAGAATACCACCCATGGAATTGCCGTGACCACCGATAAACTTGGTCAGCGAGTGAACGACGATATCCGCACCATGTTCGATCGGGCGCACCAGATAAGGCGATGCAAGCGTATTGTCCACGATCAGTGGCAGGCCGTTTCTGTGCGCAATTTCGGCGATAGCCTCGATGTCCACCACGATGCCGCCCGGATTGGCGAAGCTTTCGATAAAGATGGCACGTGTCTTGCTGTCGATCTGCTTTGCAAAATCGGTCGGGTTGGTGGCATCGGCCCAGCGGACCTGCCAGCCGAAGGACTTGAACGACTGACCGAACTGATTGATCGATCCGCCGTAAAGCTGGCGCGCGGCGACGAAATTGTCGCCCGGCTGAAGCAACGTATGGAAAACAAGCAACTGCGCTGCGTGACCGGATGCAGTCGCTACAGCCGCCGTACCGCCTTCGAGTGCGGCAATGCGCTCTTCCAGAACTGCGGTCGTCGGATTTGTGATGCGCGTATAGATATTGCCGAACGCCTGCAGGCCGAACAATGAAGCTGCGTGGTCCGCATCTTCAAACACGAACGAGGTCGTCTGATAGATCGGCGTTGCACGGGCACCTGTCGTCGGATCGGGCTTTGCCCCTGCGTGAACGGCAAGTGTTTCAATTCCGGGAGAGCGTTTCGACATCATATCCTCCTATGTCCCAAACCCCAAACAGGTCTGGAACCTAGGCTCTACAGCGAGGAAAGCAAAGGAGGATTTTCCGCCAAATACTGGATTCGCAGAAATTAAATCCGAAAGCTCTCATCAACCGATCAGGCGGGGATATTCGATTGCCGGACAGCGATCCATGATGACGGTCACACCGGCTTCTCTGGCCCGGTTTCCAGCTTCTTCATGCACCACGCCGAGCTGCGTCCAAAAGATCTTCGGGCGGTGCTTCATTGCAAGGACTTCGTCCACGATACCCGGCAGCGAATAAGGCTCACGGAAGACATCCACCATATCGACCGGCTCTTCGATATCAGCCAGACGCGCCACGACACGCTCGCCATGAATGTGTTTTCCCACCTGCCCCGGATTGACCGGAATCACGCGGTATCCCTTGGAAAGCAGGAATTCCATCACGCCATTGCTCGGGCGCTCCGGCTTCGGTGATGCGCCAAGAAGCGCAATCGTTTTGACGGAACGGAGGATCTCGCGGATCTGATCGTCGGAAGGGTTTTGCATTTTATCCTCTTCGGTCGCTGGAGCCAGCGCTTGCATGAAGGGTGGCGCTTCCTCTATTGATAAATAGATTTGGGAGGAACGCATGAATATCAATACCGCGCAGGAGCGGAATGCCGCCATGGTGGCAAGCCGGTCGTTGAGCCCTGTCATGAACATTGAAGAGCTGCGGGCATTCATGAAGCGCGAGTTTCCGCAACTTGGCAACGCTTTCGAGATCACGGCAATTGGTGACGGTTCCGCAACCATGCAGCTTAATGCCGATGAACAACATCTACGCCCCGGCGGTACTGTTTCCGGCCCTTCGCTTTTTGCACTCGCCGATGTGACGGCCTATGCTGCCATACTGGCCCATATTGGCCCGGTGGCACTGGCCGTGACAACGAACCTGAACATCAACTTTCTGCGTAAACCCTCTCCCGGCACGGTCGAGGCCGTCGCACACCTCCTGAAACTCGGCAAACGCCTTGCTGTACTCGATATCAGCCTGACCGATGGTACAAGCGGCGAGCTGGTGGCGCATGCAACGGCAACTTACTCGATCCCGCCGCGATAAAGCATCCAAAAAAGATAAGGTATTATAATACCAAACATTTAACACATTGATTTTACTGTATTTTTAAAACAAAGCTCTGAATATAGGACTTGACGCCCACTCGGACATTGTGTATCGACCCGCCAGTGAGTTGAGCAGAAGTTATCTTTTGCCCGCTCGTTCGGGTTGGACACGATCCAACACAAGCAACAAAAAAAGCCCTGATTTTCAAGATCGGGGATTAAGTCAAGGAAGACTTCAATGGCAACTTTCTCTCAGAAGCCGGCTGAAGTGGTGAAGAAGTGGGTGCTGATCGACGCCGAAGGCCTCGTGCTCGGCCGTCTCGCCACCATCGTCGCCAATCGCCTGCGCGGCAAGCACAAAGCAACCTTCACCCCGCACGTTGACGATGGCGACAATGTCGTAATCATCAATGCCGACAAGGTTGTTCTGACCGGCAAGAAGTACACCGACAAGGTCTATTACTGGCACACCGGTCATCCGGGCGGCATCAAGGAGCGCACTGCTCGCCAGATTCTCGAAGGCCGTTTCCCGGAACGCGTCGTCGAAAAGGCCATTGAGCGTATGATCCCGCGCGGTCCGCTCGGCCGTCGCCAGATGAAGAACCTGCGCGTCTATGCAGGCCCGAACCATCAGCAGGAAGCTCAGCAGCCGGAAGTCCTCGACGTCGCCGCGCTGAACCGCAAGAACAAAGGGAATGCATAATCATGGCTGAGCAGCTCAACTCGCTCGAAGAACTCGGCACTGTTGCCAAGACCGAAGCTGCCGCTCCGGTTCACGTCCAGAAGCTGGACGCACAGGGCCGCGCTTATGCCACCGGCAAGCGTAAGGACGCCGTTGCACGCGTATGGGTCAAGCCGGGCACCGGCAAGATCACCGTCAACGACAAGGAATTCGAAAAGTATTTCGCACGTCCGGTCCTGCAGATGATCCTGCAGCAGCCGATCGTTGCTTCGAATCGCGCTGGTCAGTTCGACATCGTTGCCACCGTTGCCGGTGGCGGTCTCTCCGGTCAGGCCGGTGCTGTTCGTCACGGCATCTCCAAGGCCCTCACCTACTACGAACCGGGCCTGCGCACGGTTCTCAAGAAGGGTGGCTTCCTGACTCGCGATAGCCGCGTTGTTGAACGTAAGAAGTACGGTAAGGCCAAGGCTCGCCGTTCGTTCCAGTTCTCCAAGCGCTAACGCGCTTAGGGCCAGTTCTCCAAGCGCTAGTATCTATCGCTTCAGAGCTTACGGAAAAGCGGACCTTCGGGTCCGCTTTTTTGTTTCATTCAATGCCGGATTTCAGCCGCCCCAACTGCGGATGGACTTGCGGTTGATCTCGAGCTGTTTTTCAGGCGATTGTTTGTAATAATCGGATGCCATCCCGGAAACCCAGTCGCCATAGCTCGGATTGGGTAGCATGAAGAACTTCGTCCCGAAGGCTTCGCGATTGGCTTCTACGAATGTGCGTCGCTGCTGATTGTTCTT
The DNA here is from genome assembly GCF_002252535.1 of Brucella lupini. NCBI lineage: Bacteria > Pseudomonadati > Pseudomonadota > Alphaproteobacteria > Hyphomicrobiales > Brucellaceae > Brucella > Brucella lupini. The sequence continues at coordinate 78,809 of NZ_NNRN01000052.1, read as the reverse complement.
GTGATAGGTCGCAGCTCCAAAGTCGTTGAGATTGTCACCGACGTAAACGACAACATCAAAGCCATCTGCTTTGACGGCATCGAAACGGCTCTGCTTGTTGGACTGACCGTTATTCAACAAAAGTGTTTTCGCAGATACGCCGGGGAACCCCAGTTTTCTTATGTTTGCTGCCGTTGACTCAAATGACTTTGCATCGCGGTTCGTGACATAGAACATCGTGCCGCCATTCGCGTTGACATGTCTGGCAAACTCTACGGCACCGGCAATGGGACGTGCTTGCTTTGCTGCCATCCAGCGCCCCCAAGTCCTCTCGGTATATGGCGCGCTTTGCTTGACGCGCCATCCCGCATAGGCGGTATTATCGATCATGGTCTCATCGAGATCGACGATCACAGCCTTCCGCCTTCCCTTTGTCGGTTTTGCTGCATCGAAAGCCTGACGCGCACCGTTGAACGTCTGATAGGCCAGCGCATCATACTCGCCTGACTGCTGCATCCAGTTGATTGCGCTTACATTCTGCTGCTCCAGCTGAAATCTGGCCGTACGCTGATCCGTTGCACAACCCGCAAGGGAAGCAGAACAAGCAACAATGACCGAAATAGTAAGTAAAGTTCTTCGCATAATGTCCCTCTTTGAAAGAGGGCTATTAGCGCCGATGAATTCCCGCGCCTCAATCGCCGATATGTGCCCTCAACATTGTGGGCGGCAATGCGGCTTCATCACAGTTGCAAGCCGGTTCGATAGTCGTCATGAGTATAAAAAAGCTGAAGCCTCTCCGACCACTTTCACGAACGGATAAGCCCATGTCCTCGTCTGCAGCACCAAGCCGCTTTGCGGTCACACCGGAGCCTCCTTATCTGATCGTCACCTTCGCTTCGCAGCGTATCATCGGCGAGGATGATGGCTATGGCGAGATGGCGGTTCAGATGGGAGAACTTGCAGCGAAGCAGCCGGGCTATCTCGGAATTGAAAGCGCGCGCGATGCGGAAGGCTTCGGCATCACCAATTCTTTTTGGGCAGACGAAGCCAGCATCCATGCATGGAAGCGCGAAGTGGACCATCTGGTGGCGCAGAAGCTCGGGCGCCAGAAGTGGTATGAAACCTATCGCGTGCGTATCGGTCGCGTAGAGCGTGCTTATGGATTTGATGCCACAAGCGAATGAAACCGCTATAGAAATCTAACCTTATCCAGGTAACAGCTATGCCTTCAAAGACTATCGACCACGCGATTACTGCCCGCAGCCTGACAAGCGCAGCAACGGACCCGACCCACGCCGGTGTATTGTCGTTCATGCGGCGTATGTACACGAAGTCGCTGAACGGCGCAGACGCCGTTGTCTGGGGTATTCCGTTCGATGCAGCCGTATCCAATCGGCCCGGCGCACGTTTCGGTCCGCAGGCGATCCGGCGGGCGTCGGCGATCTTCGACAATGATCCGCAATACCCGTTCGAGCGCGACCTTTTCGAGAATCTCTCCGTCATCGACTATGGCGACTGCCTGCTCGACTATGGCAATCACACCAAGACCCCTGCCACTATTGAACGCGAAGCGACAAAAATCCTGAAATCGGATGCGTTTCTGCTAACGCTTGGCGGCGATCATTTCATCACATGGCCGCTGCTCAAGGCCCATGCCGCGAAATATGGTCCGCTGGCACTCGTTCAGTTCGACGCGCATCAGGATACGTGGTTCGATGATGGCAAGCGCATCGATCACGGCTCTTTCGTGGCCCGCGCGGTGCGCGATGGCATTATCGATCCCGCTCAATCGATCCAGATCGGTATCCGTACGCACGCGCCGGAAGATTGCGGCATCAAGATCATTTATGGCCATGAGGTCGAGGACATGTCGGCGGCGGTGATTGCCGATGAAATCCTGAAACGCACCGATGGCAGGAAGACCTATCTAACATTCGACATCGACTGCCTTGATCCGGCCTTTGCGCCGGGAACCGGTACACCGGTCGCAGGTGGACCGTCGTCTGCAAAGATGCTGTCCATCCTGCGCAAGCTGACGGCTCTTGACTTTGTGGGCGCAGATGTGGTCGAGGTTGCACCGGCCTATGACCATGCCGATATAACAGCAATCGCGGGAGCGACGATCGCAATGTACTATCTGGGCCTTCTGGCTGAGAAGAAAGAACGACGATGAGCCGCTTGTTCATAAATTGATTCAAGCAGCTCGAAAACTGATTCCGAATATTGTCGTAACTTTCTGAATTCAAAGGCAAAATGCATGAAACCGAAAATCTTCATCGATGGCGAACACGGCACCACCGGCTTGCAGATCCGCACCCGTTTGGCCGAACGCGACGATCTTGAAGTGATCTCCATTCCGGAAGCCGAGCGGCGCAACAAGGACTTGCGCGCCGACTATCTGCGCGCAGCCGATATTGCGATCCTGTGCCTGCCGGATGATGCTTCCAAGGAAGCGGTTTCCCTGCTCGAAGACCATAACTCGACCCGTATCATTGATACTTCGACTGCTCATCGCGTGCACCCGGACTGGGCCTATGGTTTCGCCGAACTGGCCAAGGGCCAGCGTGAACGTATCGCCGACGCCCGCCTGGTCGCCAATCCGGGTTGCTATCCGACGGGTGCAATTGCGCTTGTCCGCCCGCTGCGCGATGCGGGCCTGTTGCCTGCCGGCTATACGGTCAGCGTCAACGCCGTTTCGGGCTATACGGGCGGCGGCAAACAGATGATCGCGCAGATGGAAGACAAGAACCATCCAGAGCATCTTGCTGCAAACAATTTCCTCTACGGCCTGCCGCTCAAGCACAAGCACGTGCCGGAACTGCAATTGCACGGTCGTCTGGATCGCCGCCCGATCTTCAGCCCCAGCGTCGGACGCTTCCCGCAAGGCATGATCGTGCAGGTTCCTCTGTTCCTGACCGGACTAGAGGGAACGCCGTCGCTTGCAAAGGTTCATGCCGCACTGACAGAGCATTATGCCGGTCAGGACATCGTCGAAGTCGTGCCACTTGAAGAAAGCACCAGTCTGGCGCGTGTCGATGCGGAAGAGCTTGCCGGCAAGGACGGTATGAAGCTTTTCGTCTTCGGCACTGAAGGCGATGGAGAGGTCAATCTGGTGGCGCTGCTCGACAATCTCGGCAAGGGCGCATCGGGCGCAGCCGTTCAGAACATGAATCTCATGCTCGGCAAAGTCTGAAGCATGTCTCCCAAAAGTGGGAACCGGTTTTGGGATAAAGACATGCTTGAAAACGAAGACTTAAAGCCGGTATTTCCCATCGAATGGAATATCGGCTCATTCGAGCCTCTGGCGGATACGCATTCAAGCCTCGTCTGGAAGGTCAAACGCACCGATCATCCTGGCGAGATTTTTGTCGTCAAGCAATTGAAACCGGCCGGAATGGAAGAGCTGCGCGGCGCGCATTATCTCGACTGGCAGGACGGCCATGGTGCGGCGCGATTATACGACCTCAATGGTACATCGATGTTGCTCGAACATGCGGGCGACTATCACCTTGATGAGCACCTGAAACGCGGCAAGGATGCCGAATGTCTGCAGATATTCGGCGAGGTTCTGAACGCGCTGCATACGCCCTCTCCTGCTCCGATACCGGCTGACTTACAACCATTGGACAGGCATTTTTCCGGTCTCTTCGCCGTAACGAATGAAAGTCCGATCTATGCGGAAGGCACGGCGGTCGCGAAACACCTGCTGGCAACGCCGCACGAGGCCATTCCGCTACATGGCGATATTCACCATGAGAACATCATCAGGGGACCACGCGGCTGGCTCGCCATCGACCCGCACGGACTTGTCGGCGACGCAGCGTTCGACGCGGCCAATATCTTCTACAATCCGCTCGACCGGGACGATCTCTGCCTCGACCTTGAGCGCGCCCGGCTCATGGCAGAGCATTTCGCACCGATCATCGGGCGCGAACCGGCTTACATTCTGGATTATGCCTTTGCCTATGGCTGTCTCTCAGCCGCGTGGCATCGTGAAGACGGCAACGACGCGGACGAAGCGCGGGAACTGAAGATCGCTTCTGCGCTCAGGCACCTGCGCCAGACGGTTTATCCTTCATAGGCACCTTTGGTTGCACGCCAGTGCGCAACCGCGAAAGCCAGCACGATCAGCGCAAAGAACTGGTGCGTCAAGCCCAGATGCAGTGGAACGCTCATCAGAAGCGTGGCAATGCCGATGACAGCCTGTATGAGAACCAGTCCGACGAGAACGATAGTGCGGCGCGCATGGGTCGTACCTGGGGCCTGCTTCCAGACCTGCAAGGAATGCAGGACCGTCAGAACCAGAACCGTATAGGCGAACATGCGGTGCACGAACTGCACCGTCTTCGGGTTTTCGAACAGGTTGCGCCACCATGGCGACTGGATGAACAGGTCGGACGGGATGACGGTGCCATCCATCAGCGGCCAGGTATTATAGGTCAGACCGGCATGAAGCCCGGCCACCAGACCACCCAGATAAATCTGCACTAGTACGGCAAACACGATCCATCCGGCAAAGCGCTGGATCGACCTTTCTGCCGGTCGCTCACTGTAGGTGACAAGCCCGCGCGCAATATAGAACACCGCTGTGATGATGATACAGGCTGTCGTCAGATGGATCGCCAGACGGTACTGGCTGACGCTTGTCAGCTCACTGAGACCGGAAGCGACCATCCACCAGCCGATAGCGCCTTGCAGACCGCCGAGTACAAGCAGGCCCAGCATGCGGTATTTGAGACCGCCCTTGAGACGCCCTGTCACCCAGAAGAAAGCCAGCGGAACAGCAACCAGAAAGCCGACAAAGCGCGCCAGCAGGCGGTGCGCCCACTCCCACCAGAAGATCGACTGAAAAGCTTCAAGGGACATGCCCTTGTTGATCTGCTGATATTGCGGAATCTGGCGGTACTTGTCGAACTCCTCCAGCCATTCGGCATGGTTCAGCGGCGGGATGACACCATGGATGGGCTTCCATTCTGTGATGGAGAGGCCTGAACCCGTCATGCGGGTGGCACCGCCGACCATCACGATGGCAATCAGCACGACGAAAACCGCATAAAGCCAATAACGCACAAGGCGACGGTCGCGGTCCTCTTTCGATGACCTGGAACCCTGCCCTATACGCTGCGCCGTTGCTGCCGTCATGCCATTCACCCTTCGATATTGAGCCGAAGGATACATGCCGCATAGGCGAACCCGTTACAAGTTGCCACCACGCGACATGCCGCCGCGTTTTTGCCCTTTCGCTACCCCTTCTCACGCGCTAGTGATGTGCCGAGAAAAGGAGAACTGCGCCATGCCCGTTCGGCTGAAGAAACTGATCGGTACTTTTTTGTTGGTTTCACTGGTCATCATCTATGCGGTGTTCGCGACCATTATTGCCGTGGCGCATCTCGCTGAATCGAGCGCATGGGTGCACCTCCTTTATTTCTTCGTCACCGGCATTCTCTGGGTTCTGCCAGCCATGGGCATCATCTGGTGGATGGCGCAACCGCCACGCAAGAAGCAACATTAATCCCATTTGAGGATGCTGCAGACTATGGCGGGTGAAGTTGCAGCGTACATTCTTACAGATTTCAGCGATAATAGTCGGCTCTGGAGCGATCCGGCGGCTATTCACGGTGCGCCACAATCGTTTGCATGGATCGATAGTTGGCGCGCAATCGTCAATGCCGACAGTTTCGTCGTCGGTCTTTTTGACAACGACGATCCAATCCTGCTCCTGCCGCTGGAAGTCGTAAGCCGGAGCGGCGCGAAAATTGCGCGCTATCCCGGCGGGAGCCACGCCAATTGCAATTTTCCGTGGCTGCGAAAGGAATATAGTGTCCTCGGACGCGAAACGGTCCAGCGGTTGATTGAGGTAATCCGCAAGGCACGGCCTGACATCGATGCGCTGTCACTGACACGCCAGTTATCAGAACTGCAAGGCGTGACCAACCCACTGCTCACTCTTAGAAAAGCGCCCAACCCAAATCCAGTTCTTGCCGCCTCGCTCCGTGGTGGCTTCGATGCCGTGCTTGATCGCGCCAATCGCAAGCGAAAGCTGAAAAAGCATCGCCAGCACAGTCGTCGCTACGAAGAAGGCGGTGGCTGGAGAATTGCTGGGCCTCAAAACCAAGCGGAATCAGACACGGTTCTCGATCTTTATTTTGCGATGAAGGCCCAGCGCTTCCAGAAGATGGGAATCCGTGATCCTTTCGCCGATGAGAATGTGCGCAATTTCTTCAAGGCTTTCTTCGGCGAAGGATCGGCGAAGGGGCAGAATCTAAATGAGCTGCGCTTTCTTGAAGTTGGCGGAACCGTGCGTTCGATCATCGGAAAGCTGCTTGGCGATACAGACCCTACCGTCGAGTTCGCCGCGATCGCAGAAGACGAACTGACTTCCGCCAGTCCGGGTGAATTTCTCTTCTTCGAGGATATCAGCCGCAGTTGCGACGAAGGTTGCTCGACCTACAGTTTCGGTATCGGTGATGAGCCATACAAGCGCGAATGGTGCGATATCGAGCTCACGATCTATGACACGCTGGTACCGCTTTCCACCAAAGGAAAGCTTTTCACGGCGCTGCAATCAGTCCGCAATGCCATTGCCGGAAGTCTCAAGCGCAATCCGCGTCTTTGGGGCCTTGCCAAGAAACTGCGCAGCAGGTTCGCAAGAAGGTAGAGGTGCTTAGCAATCTGATTCAGAAACAAGGTCTAAGACGCTGTTCCGGAATCGTATTTGGCAATCAGACGGTTTCGTCCATCAGAATGACGACGTCTTCATAACCACCCTGATCGAGATCGAGAGCAGCTAGGGCAACGCCCTTGTCATCCGGATCGACGATACTCATCACGACGGAGGCAGGTCCATCGGCAATGCGTCGAATCTGCTCCGAAGATGACGGGCCGCATTCCACCACAACGAAATCATAGACCGTTTCCAGCGCATCCAAAATGAGCGGTAACCGGTCGGCGGAACGCATGGCGGTTTCAGGATCGGCCTCGCCCAGCGGAACGACATGAGCCTGCGAGAACCGGTCACTGTGGATGACCTCGTTGAAGCGGCGCTCGCCGGACAGAAGCTCGGTAATACCAGGCAGATGCGTACCGTCCAGCATGGCAAGCCCAACAGTCCCTTGCGCGGTCATATCCACGAGAATTGCACGTTTGCCACGGTCGGCAAATTCACGCAGCAGACGCACCGCTCCCGCTGATGCTTTATCGCCTTCTGGAGACACGACCACGATACGTTTCAGCTTTCCGCCGGACAGCAGATCGGCAACAGCCTCCACACCATTGGGATTGCGTGGTCTCATCTCGCGTTGCTTGGTCTCACCTTGCTTTATCATGGGAAACTCCTCCACGGATTTCCTCGTTTCGGAAACCGGCGGCTTCGCCGCAAACGGCATAGTCCATGAACGGCGTCGCGCCAGAATTGTTTCCTCGGAAACGCTATCAGGCCGTTCGAATCTCGACGGCGGCACGGCAGCGGCTTCAGCAGCGGCAGCAATAACCGGCATTTCGATTTCCTCGACCGCTGCAACCCTTTGGCCATCCGTCGTTACGAACGCACGTCCGCTGAACAATTCACGCAAGAGAACGAAAATCGACAGCAAAAGCAGGCCAGCCGCAAAGGTTGAACCGACAATCGGCAATATCATTGGATAATAGGGAACTGCTGGCGCTTCGGCGGAAGAGAAAACCCGAGCATCAACCGGCACATAATTGCGGTCAGTACGCGACGCAGCTTCGCGATAGCGCGTCAGATAGGTTTCGAGAAGCTGGCGCTGTGCCGTCGCCTCGCGCTCCAATGCGCGCAACTCAACTTCCTGATCGCCCGCTTGCGCCGCCTGTGCCTTCACGCGGTTGAGTTCACGATTGAGTTCTTCTTCGCGCAGCTTTGCCGTTGAGACTTCATTATCAAGACTCGCAACGAGCTTGCGGCCTTCAATCCTGATCTGCTGGTCGAGATCGGCAAGCTGCGAGCGTAGTGCCTTGATGCGGGGATGCCCCTCCAGAAGTGTCGTCGAAAGGTCGGCGATCTGGGCGTTGAGCTGAATGCGTCTTTCCGCAAGGCGCTGCATCATACCGGAAGCAACTACATCCGGCAGCGTATCGATGGGAGCACCGGAGGCCAGCGATTTACGAATGCTTTCCGCCTTTGCTTCTGCGGAAGCGCGGCTGGTGCGGACCCGTGTCAGTTCGGTCGAGACTTCCGAGAGCTGTTGTGTCGCAATCGTACTGTTGCTCTGCCCAGTCAAAAGCCCGCGCGAAGCACGATAATCCGCAACCTTCTTTTCCGCATCGCGGACGCGGTTGCGCAGATCGTCAATCTCGGGTGCGAGCCAGCCGGTGGCATCGTCATTCGACTCCAGCTTCGCGGCCTGCTGAAACAGAATGAATTGATTGGCAAGCGCATTGGCGATGGTCTTCGCCATCTCAGGACTTGCCGAATTATATTGCACCACGATGACGCGCGAGGCGGTCACAGCAAAAACCTGCATGTTCTTGCGAAGCTTCTGTAGAACGCGCTCTTCCGGGGTCAGCCGTGCGGGATCGGTCCGCATGCCGAGCATGATGAGAACGCGGGTCCACGGCTTCACTTCCGTCGTCGTGAAGGCTTCGTTGCTGGTCAGCTTGAGTTCGTCGGAAACTTTCTTGAGAAGATCGCCGGAGGAGAATACCTCGACCTGGCTCTTCACGCCTTCGGCGTCGAAGACAGGCCGCTCAGCTGCTGTTTCGCCATTGGGACGGGTATAGATGGATTCGCGAGCCTCGATCATGATGCGCGCTTCAGCGCGATAGTCCGGCGTCAGAAGAAGGCAGATGGCCCACGCTGCTGCCGCCATGAGAAGCGCACCAACGACAATGAACAGCCAGTGACGGCGCAAGCTGGAGAACAGCGCGCCGATATCAATATCTGCGTCCCTTGATAACGGATCGACTTCTGCCATTCCCCATTCTCCATGGACTTCGCGAGTGCGCTTGCGCGCGTGATCGCTCTCGCCCGCGTGGGGTAATGCACCCCCGAATCTGGCCGGAAGGTAAAGGAACAAGGTAACCAGAGGGTTAAACAGGATAAGTTCCCAACAGTTGGCGAGCTACAAAGTTTTTGCGCCAAGCCCTGTCTTCTTTACCAGCCATTAACCCTAATCAATCGATAACGCTTGCAACCGATATTCGTAATCGCGCTGTCAGTACCGCGTCGATTGCGTTCGTAAGAAATATTGCTTTTCGGAAGAACCGAGGCGGAAGATGACGGCGAAGACAATTCATAACAAGCGCAAAGGCCACGCTCTGCTCGTGGCGCTCGGCCTTGCCGCCATGACGCTTTCCGCCTGCTCCAGCTATCGCCCTGCCCCGCCTGCGTTCCACGAGGCGCTGAACCAGCCTTACATGCTGGATGCTGGTGATCGCATACGTATTACGGTGTTCGAGCAGCCGAGCCTCACAAATACCTATAGCGTCGATCAGGCTGGCTATATCGCCTTCCCGCTCGTCGGCAGCATTCCGGCACGCGGCAAGACGTCCAAGCAGCTCGAAGGCATCATCGCATCGAAGTTGCGTGGCGGTTATCTGCGCGACCCCGACGTCAGCGCGGAAATCGACCGCTATCGCCCGATATTTGTGATGGGTGAAGTCGGCGCCGCTGGCCAGTATTACTATGTTCCGGGCATGACCGCGCAGAAGGCAATCGCCGCTGCAGGTGGTTTCAGCCCACGCGCCAATCAGGAGAATGTCGACATCACGCGCCAGTTCAACGGCAAGGTTCTGACTGGTCGCGTGCTGATTTCCGATCCAATCCTGCCGGGCGACACGATCTATGTGCGCGAACGTCTGTTTTGATGGCGATTGATGGCTGATGACACCAATGCCTCCCCACTGCGTATCATCCACTGTTTCCGCGAACCGACCGGCGGGCTCTTCCGTCATGTTCGCGATCTCGTGGGCCTGCAGGCGGAAAAAGGCCACGCGGTCGGCATCGTCTGCGATGCCACGACAGGCGGCCCGCGCGAAGACGCGCTTCTGGAAGAATTACGGCCAAAGCTCATGCTCGGCCTTCATCGCATTGCCATGCAGCGCCATGTCGGACTGGGCGACGCAGCGGCAGCGTACAAAGCATATCGCATCATCAAGAAATTGCAGCCGGACATATTGCACGGACATGGCGCCAAAGGTGGCGTCTATGCACGTTTGTTCGGCTCAGTCTTACGGGTTTTTAGGTCTCGCGTAGCCCGTATCTATTCACCGCATGGCGGTAGTCTGCATTTCGACCGGAAGACGCGCCGCGGCGGCGCTGTCTTTCTGGTTGAGAGAATGCTGGCTCCCATGACCGATGCAGTGATGTTCGTTTCCAACTTCGAAAAGCGTATCTACGAAGAAAAGGTGGGGCGGCCCTATGGCCTCCACGCCGTCGTTTATAACGGACTGGCCGAGGACGAGTTCATCCCGGTTGCCGATGCGCCCGATGCCAGCGATTTTCTCTTTGTCGGCACGATGCGTGAACTGAAGGGACCAGACCTTCTGATCCGTGCCCTTGCACGCCTGCGCGACCAGCACCAGCGCATTTTCACGGCGACGATGGTGGGAGATGGTGCGGAAAAGCCCGATTTCATCAACCTGACCGACGAACTGGGAATTTCCGGACAAATTCGCTTTCTGCCCGGAATGGCTGCGCGAGAATCTTTTGCTTTGGGGCGAATAATGGTGGTTCCATCGCGTGCCGAAGCATTTCCCTATATCGTGCTGGAAGCGCTCGCCGCCGGAAAGCCTGTCATCGCCAGCAATGTCGGCGGCATTCCCGAGGTGTTCGGACCTCGTTCCTCGGCGCTGGTGGAGCCCGAGGAGGAGGCACTTGCGAACAGGATGCTGGACGCTGCAGATGATCTCACAACGTTTCGAGCCGCGATGCCGGATGTGACCCGGCTGCACGAGCGCTTCAGCCAGCAATCCATGGCGCACTCGATCGAGACAATCTATTACGAGGCGCATCCGGATCGAGCCATCCCGGAAGACTGACGGATACTTCCCTCAGCCCACCATCGCAGCGAAGGGTTCGGACGCAGATACCGACCGCTCGAACTGTGACCGAAACCCACCATGAGCCGCAAAATAGATATAGTGGAATGCGTCGGCACGCCCGCCGATGAGCGAAATATCCTCGCGTTGCCATTCCCAGGGTAGCATGTCGAGCTTGTCTTCGAATGGGTCTGATATGGTTGCCGACCAGAAAGCAGCAATGCCATTAGGCTTCAGTGCCCTTTTCACCAGCCTCAGACCGTCATCTTCATAGATTGCGCCATTGGCATCGCGGACGGTAAAATCCGGTCCATTATCCGTGTCCATCAATATGGCATCATATCGACCAGGCTCTGCGCGAAGAACATCCATCACGTCGGCGACCCGAACATCGACACGCGGATCGTTCAATGGATGGTTGGCCAGATGACCGATATGGGTCCGGTTCCACTCCACGATCTCGGGGACGAGCTCGCAAACTGTTACCCTCGTATCGGGGCCGAGCAAATCAAGTGCCGCCCGAAGCGTGAAGCCCATGCCAAGTCCGCCAATAAGCATATGCGACACTTTCCGTCCGTGCAGGCGAAGCGACCTTTCAGCCAGCACGGTCTCGGACTGGAAATTGACGTTGGACATCAATTCCAGGCCATTATAGCGAATTTCATAGATGTGATCGCGTTTTCGCAACAAAATTTCATCGCCGGCATGATTGCCCGCTCTAGCCAGTTCGGCCCAGATAGTCATGATCAACCCTAGAGCGCCCTCCAAAACACTAGAACGGTTTAGATAAAGCGCCTTAAAACAAACAGTTAATGCGACCTTGAAAGATCGCAGCGTGAATTGCTGTCATCAGGATTTTTTGGGTCGCTGAGCGGTCAGGCGCGCAGCAACCCCATGACATCGTCTGATCTGGTGCCGATCAGGAGCGGAAACAAAGCTGGTCTGTTGGCGGCAACATGTGCCGAACAGTTTGACGGCAAAATGCCGCCCGCAGCTTTATCTTCCAACGGTTTCATATCACCGTCCTAGGCAATATAATGAGACAAGGCAAGCCTTGCACTGGCTTGGCTTGCGACAACTGGCGCGTATCGGCTCCTGCAGCCAATGCTGTATCAATACGGACGGAGATCATGCTATTTTAGCCGTTACTAACAGTAACAGCTTTCAACCGAGTATTTAATTGAGTGTTTACCTAAGTCCAAAGCTTGTCACGCGACATTTATATTCTGCTTAGGATTCTCGGTCTAATTACTACGCTGTCATTTTACGATCAGGGGCAATGTTGTGCGAGATAATGATGCGCTTTCTCCTTTTGGCCGCAAAGCCATAGAAGCCAGCAGCAAGCAGGAGTCCGGACAAGATTCCAAGCCGAAAGGCCCGGTGAAGCTTAGCCCACTGGCGCGCCAGATGGCTGAACAATATCAGCACGATACGTTTTCGCCGCTGATGCTGAGCGGCGTCATGCGCATGGTAGAGTTCGGGCTTGTGTTTTGCTCCGGCATTCTGAGCTTTCTGCTTTATGTCGGCATCCGCACACATCTGGTTTTCTACTATCCCCTTATCATGGTTGTGGGCGGTGCGCTTTTTGTCCTGCTGATGGAAATAAACGACGGTTACCAGATCAATATATTGCGTAGTCCCGGTCGCTATCTGCGGCGGCTTTTCATTAGTTGGGCAGCCGTGCTTGGCACCCTTGCCATTGCCGGTTTTCTGCTGAAAGCTTCGTCCGATTTCTCGCGCGGCTGGTTCCTTTATTGGGCGCTCAGCGCCTGCCTCCTGCTTTTAATTGCCCGTATCTTCGTCGCCTGGAAAATCAAGCGCTGGGCACGCAATGGCACAATGGAGCGCCGCGCTGTCATCGTCGGCGGTGGCCCCAATGCAGAAGCGCTTATCCGCTCGCTCGAACAGCAGCCTGACAACGATATCCGTATCTGCGGCATCTTCGATGACCGTGATGACAAGCGCTCACCACCCATCGTTGCTGGCTATCCCAAGCTCGGCAATATCAACGAACTGATCGAATTTGCCCGTATCGCCCACATCGACATGCTGATCGTATCGCTGCCGATCAGCGCCGAAGCCCGCGTGCTGGCACTACTCAAGAAGCTATGGGTTCTCCCGGTCGATATCCGGCTGTCAGCGCTCAACAACCACCTGCGCTTCCGCCCGCGCTCCTATTCCTACGTTGGCGCAGTGCCGATGCTGGATATTTTCGACAAGCCCATCAACGATTGGGATTCTGTTGCCAAGCGCATCTTCGACGTTGCCTTCAGTATTGTTGGCATCGTTCTTCTGTCGCCGATCATGATCGGCACGGCGATTGCCATCAAGCTGGACAGCAAGGGCCCTGTGATCTTCAAACAGAAGCGGCATGGCTTCAATAATGAAGTTATCAATGTCTGGAAGTTCCGGTCCATGTACACCGAGATGTGCGACCCTACCGCCAAGCAGGCAGTTACCAAGAACGACCCTTGCGTCACCCGCGTCGGACGCTTCATTCGCAAAGCCTCGATTGATGAGCTGCCGCAGTTCTTCAATGTTCTCGCCGGTTCCCTGTCGCTCGTCGGCCCGCGCCCGCATGCAGTCGCCGCCCATTCGCACAATGTGCTCTATAATGAGGTGGTCGATGGCTATTTCGCGCGTCACCGCGTGAAGCCGGGGGTCACCGGCTGGGCGCAGATCAATGGCTGGCGCGGCGAAATCGACAATGAGAACAAGATCCGCATGCGCACAGAGTTCGACCTTTACTATATCGAAAACTGGTCGCTCTGGCTCGATCTGAAAATCCTGTTCCTGACACCGATGCGACTTCTCAATACGGAAAACGCCTATTGACCAGCGTGGCGCAACGGTTTGACGGCAGTTCGCGTCCAGCCCTGATGCTGTCGGCAGATTTGGCGCGCAAGCGCGCGCTCAACCGCCTCATCGCCAATATCGCAATCGGCTTCGGCGTTTTTCTGCTCGGCTTCGTGATGAGCGAGCCCGCGCCTTATGAACTCTATATGGTCGGCCTGATTGCGCTGGCACTATTGTTCCGATTGCGGCTGACCCGCACAAGTCTTGTGCTGCTCGCCCTGCTTGCTGTCTTCAATTTCGGCGGCATGATTTCGGTCATGCAGATGGCTGACGTCAAGAAAGCACCGCTTTATATCGCCGTCTCGCTGTTTCTGGCTTTCACATCGGTATTCTTCGCCGCTGTCATCGAAGGTGACCACCGGCGTCTGAAGACCATCTTCAACGCCTATCTTCTTGTCGGCGTGCTTTCTGCCGTCCTAGGCATTGCCGGTTATCTCAGCCTCTTTCCGGGCGCAGAAATCTTCACGCGCTACGGACGTGCGCAGGGCGCATTTCAGGACCCTAATGTCTACGGACCTTTCCTTATATTGCCGCTGACCTGGACGCTTTACCGCATCATGCGCGGGGGCTTTCGCGATATGGCCGTCTATCTGCCTTTCTGCTGCCTGCTGACGCTCGGCGTTCTGGTATCCTTCTCGCGCGCGGCCTGGGCGATGGTTCCCCTCTCCTTTGCCATTCTGTTTGGCGTGCTCTTCCTGCAAAGCAACAGCAATCGTTTTCGGTTACGCCTGATAGTGATTGGTCTGCTTGCAGTTGTAACAATTACTCTCGCGATCCTGATTATTCTGCAAATCCCCGGCGTCGGCGATTTCTTCCGTGAGCGCGCGCGTCTCGAACAGAGCTATGACAGTGCAAGGCTTGGGCGCTTTGCGCGGCACTGGCTTGGAATGATCCTTGCAACACAGCATCCGCTTGGCATCGGGCCGCTCGAGTTCGGGCCGATGTTCGGTGAGGATACACACAATGTCTGGCTCAAAGCCGTCCTCGACTATGGCTGGATCGGCTTCATCGCCTTTCTGACGCTGACATTCCTGACACTCGGGATCGGTTTCAAGCTTCTGTTTCGCAATCGCCCCTGGCAGCCTTATCTTCTGGTCGCTTACGCAACCTATCTCGGGCATGTCCTGATCGGCAATGTCATCGACACCGATCACTGGCGCCACTTTTATCTGCTCTTCGGGATCATCTGGGGTTGCGCAGGGCTGGAATACAAGTATCAGCTTTCGCTCAAACTCAGAGAACGCTCAGGAGAGCAGAAACTTGCAATTCGCGATATACGCCGCAGCAGCCCTCTTTGAAATTGCCGGATGCTTCGCCTTCTGGGCATGGCTGAAGCTCGACAAGTCACCGCTTTGGCTGGCACCCGGCATGGTGTGCCTCGCATTGTTCGCCTATCTGCTCACCCTGATTGAAAGCAACGTGGCCGGTCGCGCTTACGCAGCCTATGGTGGCATCTATATCATCGCGTCGATTTTGTGGATCTGGTTTGCCGAAGGAGCGCGCCCCGATCGCTGGGATGTGGTCGGCGCATGCACGGCTTTCGCAGGCACATGCATCATCCTTTTCGCACCGCGATCCTGATGCTCAGAACCATGCATGAATGTTATGTGCAATTTGCCAGTTTCGAGAAATTATCCCTTGCGTGCCAAGTCGTTATAATCTACGGCTTTCCCCGGCTCGGAGCGTAGCGCAGCCCGGTAGCGCACTTGACTGGGGGTCAAGGGGTCGTGGGTTCGAATCCCGCCGCTCCGACCATTTTTCTTCCCCAAACCTGTATTTTCATACGATCTTTCCTTTGCACACAACGTGCAAATCGGATTAGCTCTGCCATGATTGCATGGAGGAGAGCTTGAAGAACGCCCTGATCACTGGTGGCAGTCGCGGCATTGGTCGCGCTACCGTTCTGCGCAGCGCAGCGCAAGGCTGGTCTGTGGCTCTGAACTATGCGGGGAACGAACAGGCTGCGCAGCAAACGGTGGCCGAAGCAGCGAAGCTTGGTGCGAAGGCGCTTGCGATCCGGGGCGACATATCCAGAGAACAGGACGTAATCACCATGTTTGACAAGGCGGAGGCCGATCTTGGTCCGCTGAAAGGCGTCGTCCTGAATGCCGGTATCGTTGCTCAGACCATGCCGCTTGCGGATATGAGTGCTGATCGTCTGAAAATGATGTTCGACGTGAATGTTTACGGCACCTATCTATGCGCCCGCGAGGCAGCCCGGCGCTTGCAGCCTGACAGTGCCATAATCATCGTGTCATCGATGGCATCGCGACTTGGATCGCCGTTTGAGTATGTGGATTATGCCGGAGCGAAAGGTGCACTTGATACGCTGACCACTGGCCTGTCGAAAGAGCTGGCGCCGAAAGGCATTCGCGTCAATGCCGTGCGTCCAGGCCTGATCGATACCGATATCCATGCCAGCGGCGGCAATCCGGATCGCGCGGCGAGGTTGGGCGCCGGTACGCCTGTCGGACGCGCCGGCAAGGCAGAGGAAGTCGCGGAAGCCATTTTCTGGCTGCTCAACGACGCCCCCACCTATGTAACCGGAACATTCATCGACGTTGCCGGTGGGCGTTAGTACTAAACCGCCTCGACCTATTTCTCGCGCAGCTGATAGGTTTCCGCAACGTAGCGATAGCCCTCGCCTTCCCGCTTGAGATAGGCCAGTGCCGGAAATGGCATATGATAACCGATGAAAGGAAGCCTGTCGGTGGCGATCATGTCAAACATGCGCTTGCGGGTCTGGACGGCAGCATCCTTATCGATATCGAAGGATACGTGCCATTCGGGCCCCTGCAACGTAATGACGAAATGGTTGGCCGTATCCGAGACCAACATCAACGACTTGCCGCCCGTTTCGACCCTGAAAGCCAGATGACCCGGCGTGTGGCCATAAGCTGCCACCGAATGAATACCGGAAATGACTTCGCTATCATCGCCCAGGAACGTCATCTTCTCCGCGAGAGGCTTGACGTTTTTGGCCACCATTTCGGCAACGGTCTTGGCGGGGCTGTCGAGCCGCGCGGGATCGGTCCAGAAGTCGAATTCCTTCTGTCCGGCGGCGTAGCGCGCATTGGCGAAGGCTGGCTTGCCGTCTTCCATCAGTCCACCAATATGATCAGGGTGGAAATGGCTCAATACGACCAGAGACACATCGTCCGTCTTGTAGCCCGAAGCTTCAAGCGCACTGGCCAGCTTGCCCAATCCCGCTCCGCGGGCACCTGCTCCCATGCCGGTGTCAAACAGAACAAGCTCCTTGCCTGTATTGATGAGCACTGGCGTGAAGCTATTGACGAAGCGGTCGGCGGGCAGAAGATTTTCCTCAAGAAGTGCGGCAACCACTTTCGGGTCCTGATCGACCGCATATGTCTTTTCGGGCGCTTCGCCTGCTCGGCGCCCATCGGAAAGCGTGGTGATCTCAAAATCACCAAACTGAAAGCGATGGAAGCCCGGATTTTCTACCTGTGAAGGGGTTAGCACTTTAGGACTGCCTGTTTCGGCTGCGGCCTTGGTGAGCTCCAAAGGCGATAAAGCCAATCCGGCCCCGGCAGCAGATGCTGTAACAATGAAATTACGTCTTGAGATGGTCATCAATCGATCTCCCGGCATAATCTATGGATAAGAACGACAGGATACCCGAAAAAGCTCCCTGATCCATGGGATACGCGATCAAGTTTCTGTTGGCGCGA
Organism: Brucella lupini; assembly: GCF_002252535.1. NCBI lineage: Bacteria > Pseudomonadati > Pseudomonadota > Alphaproteobacteria > Hyphomicrobiales > Brucellaceae > Brucella > Brucella lupini. The sequence continues at coordinate 61,290 of NZ_NNRN01000052.1, read as the reverse complement.
TATGGGCGACACCCTCTTGCCTCTCCGTTCAAGAATCACTATTTACAGGGCCGCGCGGGACGACCCGCGCCAGTGTTCGCATCGGGGACGGCCCCATAGGAGGGTGTCCTATGGCAGGGCCGATCGAACAATTCGCAATCAAGCCCATCGTTGAACTTGGCGAAATCGGCGGCCAGCCGGTTGCTTTCACCAATTCGGCACTCTTCATGGTGCTGACGGTGCTGGGCGCGGCTGCGTTCATGTTCCTGTCGTCCCGCAGGGGCACCGTTGTGCCGGGGCGCTGGCAGTCCTCAGCCGAGATCCTCTACGAATTCGTGTCGAAGACATTGCGCGAGAACGCCGGGGAAAAGGGTATGGCTTTCTTCCCCCTCGTCTTCTCGTTGTTTCTGTTCATCCTGTTTGCCAATTTGATCGGCATGTTCCCCTATGCCTTCACCGTGACAAGCCACATCATCGTAACGTTCGCGCTTGCGATGCTGGTCTTCCTGACGGTCACGATCTACGGTCTCGTTCGACACGGGTTCAGGTTCTTCCGACTGTTCATGCCTGCGGGCGTACCGGCTGTGCTGGCGCCGATCATCGTGCCGATCGAGATCATGTCCTATATCTCGCGTCCGGTCAGTCATTCGGTTCGTCTGTTCGCCGTCATGCTTGCAGGGCACATTACGCTGAAAGTCTTTGCGGGGTTTGTTATCGGGCTGGGCAGTCTCGGAACGCTTGGCATGCTAACCGCTGTACTGCCGCTTGCAATGACCGTCGCGCTGACCGCACTCGAATTGCTGATGGCAGTTATTCAGGCTTACGTATTTACTATGCTGACCTGCATGTATCTCAATGATGCACTGCATCCATCACACTGATTAGAGCGCCGTGCGCAGTGACTTCGCGGGAAGGACGGCCTTCCCGCTTCTTCAACGAACGGGACGGCCCGTTCAGAACCCTTGTGAGGGAGCATTAGAATGGCATGGATTTATCTGGGACTGGCCGGAATTCTTGAGGTCATCTGGGCATATTTCATGAAAAAGTCGGAAGGCTTTTCCCTTCTGACACCGAGCGCCATCACCATCGTGACGATGATCGGCAGTTTCATTCTGCTTTCCATCGCCATGCGCAGCCTGCCGCTTGGAACAGCCTATGCAATCTGGACCGGCATCGGGGCAGTTGGTGCGTTTCTGGTGGGCATATTCATTCTCGGTGAAGCTGCAACCTTCTTCCGCGTTGCAAGCGTGACACTGATCCTCGCCGGCATCATCGGATTGAAACTCTCGTCCAGCTGATTCAATCCGCGTACAAAAGCAAAGGGAGGCGAAAGCCTCCCTTTTTCATGCGGTCCGAAATCGATCAGCGCACCTGATCGAGAAGACGCTTGCATTCGAGAAGATCGAACAACGCCTCCTGCAGAAGCGAGCGGTTGTCCTTTGAAGGCCGCTTTCCATCAGCTCCGATGGGGCCATCCTCCTCGCCCTTCAAGAGACCAAAGAGCTTGCGCGCCGGTTGCGGCGCCTTGATGCCGCTCGGCAGAGCCATTTCATTGTCAGCCGCCTCTTCGGCAGCGCGCTTATCGGCGGCAGCCTGCTTCTGGCGCGTAATCGCCTCAATCGCCTGAACGTCGCCATTGCCAAGCGCGATGATAAACTGTGCATTGTTTTCGCGAAGAAGACGCTGCACACCCTTGATCGTATAGCCCTGATCATAGAGCAGATGGCGAATGCCCTTGAGCAATTCGACATCGAGCGGCCGGTAATATCGGCGACCGCCGCCCCGCTTCATAGGCTTGATCTGGGTAAAGCGCGTTTCCCAGAAACGCAGCACATGCTGCGGAAGATCAAGATCATCCGCTACTTCACTGATCGTCCTGAATGCATCAGGGCTCTTGTCCATCCACTTGCCCTTTCCAGTGGTTCAGGTTTCGCCGTTGCGGCGCAACCTCGCCGATCCAGATAGTTCAACTCGCTGCCAACGCGAACGCGTCTGTAACACGAAAGGCGCTTGTTACCATCGGAATTTAGAAGACGGGAGTTAACAAACTCCAGCGTGCGGAAAGACACGGCGCAAACGTCATTCAAAACCGGACGGTGTGCAACACGAACTCTCTCTGAAAAGCCAGCCGCTTTCCAGATTTCAATATCAGCGAAGCGATTCGCTCCACTGAATCCATTATATAATATCAGAGCTTTATAAGCATCCCTTCATGCGAAGCCGAAAGCAGCATGGCCAGTTCGTGGCAAAGGACTATTATGACGGTTGCAACCAACAAAAAAAACAGCCGTCCTGCACGCGGCCATAAGTCGGGCGCAAAAGCGATGTCAGTTTTACAAGGATGGTGCCGAAACAAAATGCTGCCCGATGGGCAGCATGCTAATGGTCTGATTCCGACATTTGCATCCCTCGGATATGAGCACTGAGCAAATGTCGAGATCAAAAAGACCACTGGTAACTTTATGAATCTAGTAGATTTTTCGAGTTTGACGTTTGAAACGTGATCTATATCGGACGAGTATCAAACGTCAAATTCAATCCACTAGCAATTACTTCTGGCTTTTGGTTTCACGCTTCTGATGTTCCTGCAGAATACGCTGCTTGAGAACGTTGGAAGCTTTGAAAGTCATCACACGACGGGGAAGAATTGGAACCTCCTCGCCTGTTTTCGGATTACGGCCAATGCGCTCGTTCTTGTCGCGAACCTGAAATGTCGCGAAAGACGACAACTTCACGGTTTCACCGTTGACGATAGCGTCACAGACTTCATCGAGAATCATCTCGACAAGAGCCGCCGACTCCGTTCTGGAAAGGCCTACCTTCCGGTAAACAGCCTCTGCCAGATCAGCTCGCGTGACCGTCTTACCTCCCATGACCGAACCTGCCTGGTTAGCGTTTGAACAGATAATATCCTTACGTGACAGGACGTTACACAAATAAAAGCGCAACGGTCAAGCCGCGAGTTTCCTCACGGCAGATCAAATTTTTCGCTTACCAGCGCAACAGAACCGCGCCCCACGTGAATCCGCCACCCATTGCCTCCAGAAGAACGAGGTCACCTTTCTTGATGCGGCCGTCCGCAACGGCGGTCGCGAGCGCCAGTGGAACCGACGCCGCAGACGTGTTGCCGTGGCGATCCACTGTGATGACAACCTTGCCTTCAGCGATATTCAGCTTCTTGGCGGAAGCATCGATAATGCGCTTGTTGGCCTGATGCGGGACGAACCAGTCGATATCCTCGGCTGTAAGGCCGGTTTCCTCGAAAGATGCCTCGATAACGTCCGTAATCATGCCGACTGCATGTTTGAAGACTTCGCGGCCTTCCATGCGCAGGTGACCAACAGTCTGGGTCGTTGACGGGCCGCCATCCACAAAAAGTTTTTCCTTGTGGTTGCCGTCCGAGCGCAGATTGGCGGCGAGAACGCCACGATCCGAGGTCAGCCCGTTGCCTTCGGCAGCTTCGAGAACCAATGCGCCGGCACCATCGCCAAACAGAACGCAGGTCGTGCGGTCATTCCAGTCGAGGATACGCGAGAAGGTTTCCGCGCCGATGACCAGAACGCGCTTCGCCATGCCGCCGCGAATATAGAGATCAGCCGTCGTGATGGCATAGATGAAGCCGCTGCACACGGCCTGCATATCGAAGGCAAAACCCTTGGTGATTCCCAGTTCGCGCTGAATTTCCACGGCACTTGCCGGAAAGGTATGGTTAGGCGTCGAGGTTGCCAGCAGAACAAGATCGATATCAGTCGGCTGCAAGCCGGCATTCTCGATTGCTGCGCGGGCCGCAGCCGTGCCAAGCGAAACCGTGGTTTCGTCATCGCCTGCAATGTGGCGCTCACGGATACCCGTGCGCTGCACGATCCACTCGTCGGAGGTTTCGATAATACCTTCGAAATCGGTATTCTTCATGACCCGCTTCGGCAAAGCCGAACCGATACCCCGCACGACAGACCTTATCATCTCTTATTTCCTGTCCTTACATGCGACCGGCGCGACGAACATTCACGCGCGCAGTCGAAAATTCTGGCCCTACACATACTCGGTAAAAGTTACTTCACCGCTTCGGCGCCGAAAAATAATCGGCAACCGCAAATCTTATCCAATTCCGTCTTCCGGATGGCTTTGCCGGAATTATGCCTTTGCAGCCTCGCCACCATCATTCGATACATGCGGATGACTGTGGTGGAAATGCGCCAGATCAGCCTCGATCTTTTCCAGAAGACGATTTCTCACCATGTCATAGCCGACTTCCACTGCCGAGCAGAAGCCTTCTGCATTGGCGCTGCCATGGCTTTTGATGACGATTCCACTGAGACCGAGGAAGACGCCACCATTGACCTTGTTCGGATCCATCTTTTCGCGCAGGCGATCAAACGCACCCTTGGCGAAAACATAACCGATTTTGGCAAGTAGCGTCCGGCGCATGGCCTGACGCAGCAGTTCACCCATCTGGCGGGCCGTACCTTCCGCAGCCTTGAGCGCGATATTGCCGGTAAAGCCTTCGGTCACGACCACGTCCACCGTGCCCTTGCCGATATCATTGCCTTCAACAAAACCGGAATAGGCAAGTCCGTCGAGCGGTGTGTCGCGCAGAATCTGACCTGCTTCCTTGATCTCGTCGAGACCCTTTACCTCTTCCGTGCCGACATTCAGGAGCCCGACGGTCGGTTTGCGCACCTCGAACAGGGCCCGCGCCATACCAGCCCCCATAACTGCGTAATCGACGAGCTGGCGCGCATCGGCGCCAATGGTGGCTCCAACGTCAAGCACGATGCTTTCACCGCGCAGCGTCGGCCAGATGCCAGCAATCGCCGGGCGCTCGACGTCCGACATCATACGCAGGCAAAATTTGGACATGGCCATCAATGCACCGGTATTACCGGCGGAAATACACGCCTGGGCGTCGCCGGTCTTCACTGCCTCGATGGCCTGCCACATGGAAGATTTACCGCGACCGGCCCGCAGCGCCTGGCTCGGCTTGTCATCCATGCTGATGGCAACCTGGCTCGCGCGGAACTCGGATGCGGCTTTCAGCTTCGGATAACGTGCCAGCACGGGCTCCACCTGTGCGGGGAGACCGAAGAATATGAAACGGATGTCAGGATGGCGCTCAAGCGCCTTCGCTGCGCCGGGGATGACCACTTCAGGGCCAAAATCACCGCCCATCGCGTCAATCGAAATTTTGATCACTCTTGATTGTTCCTGTGCGATCCCTGCCCCTGCTCTGCTTTTTGCAGCAGACAGGTTTTCGGCGAAAATAGTGTTTTTGCGTTTCCGCACAACCAAATTCTGTCAAACCACTCTGAATTACGGCTTCTTTTGCCATTCTGAAAGCTTCGCAAACGGCGAAACGGGCTTCTCTTCACCGTCGTCGTCCCCGAAAACCTTAGGCTCACTCTCGTCCGGCAAACCCGGCTTGCGAGGATAAGGATCGATGGCGAGATCGAAGAATTCCTCGGCAATTGCGCCGACATCGATCCTGTCACCAGCAAAAACTTCCGGAATGTCCGCGCCTTCGGCATCGAGCAGCATTTCGCCGCTTTCATCAAGCTCAATCCGTGCAAGCCTCGAATTTTCCGGCACGAAAATCGTGTCGACGTCTTCCGCGATGCTGTTGGTCAGCGGCTCCAGCGTCACGATGCAGGACTGAACGATTTCCGCATCGATACGACCCCGCACCCGGATACCGTCCTTTTTCCAGGGTGTAATCAGAAATTCCGCAGCAAAGGCATTTACAGCCTCTAGCCCATGGGCTGCCGCGAGTGCTGCGCGCTCTTTCTCATCCGTGCCTATTTTCACCGTCACGCCCTTTTGCGGCAGGTGAAGAACCGGAACAGGATAGGTGAGCGCCGGTTTGTCAGTCATTCTCATTGGCCTTTTCAGCATTGTTTTTTGGCGCAAAGTCCATTTGATCCGCATCCATATAGGAAATGTCGCCTGCCGCCAAAGCATCGTCCGCAATTTTTTGCAGCCGGTCACGGCATCCCAGAACATATTCACTTAAATGGTGGGCATGCGGCCAGAATTCGAGGTCCGGGCGGATATTTCGCGTGAGTGCGGCAGCCAGCGCGTCTGCATCATTTGCATCCAACGCCTCCCCATAAGCTGCGACCCGACCATAGAACATGCGTGCAAGCTTCTTCATGCGCTTCGGGACGCCCTGGTCACCGATACCGAGTTCGCGCAGCGAATGATCGACATCCTTGAAAAACTCGTCGGCGATTTCCTGTGCCAGATCGGCAAGCGCCTTGTTTTCTCCCCTCATCCGATGCAGGGCGAGGAAAATATGCAGCGAAAGCATTTCATAGCGGCCAAGCGGCGTATCAGGCACCTGAAATTGTGCATAAAACCGTTTTTGCCGCGCCGCCGCCACGATCACCTCGTAAACGCGAAGCATAATTGCCTCGTTTGCTTTCGATTTGCGGCGGAATAGTTGGAGAATCATGTCCGTACGACCGTTCCAGTTGCATAAATAAGCAAGGTGGTTTACCGAAGTTCTCCCGACGGCGAAAGTGCCGCGCTGATTTAGAATGTATGGAGAGGTCTTTGTTGCAGCGAATTTTTCCAAGTGCATCCTCTGGCGTACGCAAGCAGGGTGCCCTTCTCGCAGGCACGGCAATTCTCGTCGCAGTAGCTCTTGCCGGATGTAACACTGCATCCACGCTCAATCCGTCCGAAACGCTGACAGAGGGTTACGTACTCGATCAGGGTGCGCTTGATTCGGTTCCTGTCGGCTCCAGCCGCGAGCAGGTGCTTCTGGCGCTCGGTACGCCGTCCACCACCGCGACCTTCGACAATGAAGTGTTCTACTACATTTCGCAGAAGCGTTATCGCGCCGCGCAGTTCATGAAGCCGAAGATCATCGAGCGGCAGATCCTCGCCATCTATTTCAACAAGGACGGCAAGGTCGAGCATATCGCCAATTACGGCCTGAAGGACGGCAAGCTGTTCGACTTCGTGTCGCGCACCACGCCGACAGGCGGCAAGGACCAGACCTTCCTCGGTCAGATCATTCAGGGCGTTTCCAAGGCCCCGACATCGTTGCCGGGCGCCGCAGGCGGTGCCAGCAACTGATCCGGTCAATCCCGGCAAAAAGAAAACCCGCCTTTACGGCGGGTTTTCTTTTTTCACAATGCATGTCCGTCAGGACATATGCGCCAACACAGCCAACAGAAGAAGGGCCACGATGTTAGTGATCTTGATCGCCGGATTGACAGCCGGACCGGCTGTATCCTTATAGGGATCACCAACCGTATCGCCGGTCACCGATGCTTTATGCGCTTCCGACCCTTTCAGGTGCTTCACGCCGTCGGCATCGGTAAACCCGTCCTCGAAGCTCTTCTTGGCATTATCCCATGCGCCACCTCCGGACGTCATGGAAATCGCGACGAAGAGGCCATTGACGATAACGCCGAGAAGCGATGCACCGAGCGCTGCAAAGGCTGCAGCCTTCGAGCCTGAGATAAGCAGCACGCCGAAATAGACCACAATCGGCGCCAGCACAGGCAGGAGCGACGGGATGATCATCTCGCGAATGGCCGCCCTGGTCAGAAGATCGACCGCACGGGCATAGTCCGGGCGCTCCTTGCCGGTCATGATGCCTGGCTTTTCACGGAACTGGCGGCGCACTTCCTGCACGACCGCGCCTCCGGCCCGGCCCACGGCGGTCATCGCCATGCCACCGAACAGATAAGGGATCAGGCCGCCAAAGATCAGCCCCGCAACCACATAAGGGTTGGAGAGATCGAAGGAAACCGGCCCCATATCGGCGAAATAAGGATAGGTCTGTCCGTTGGCGGCAAAGTAGGCCAGATCGTTGGAATAGGCCGCGAACAGCACCAGTGCGCCAAGCCCTGCCGAACCGATAGCATAGCCCTTCGTGACGGCCTTGGTAGTGTTGCCAACGGCATCGAGCGCATCGGTGGCCTTGCGGACTTCCGGGTCGAGACCGGCCATTTCCGCAATGCCACCCGCATTATCCGTGACCGGACCGAAGGCATCGAGCGCAACGATCATCCCGGCAATACCAAGCATGGCAGTGACGGCGATTGCCGTACCGAACAGACCAGCCAGCTGGTAGGTCGAAATAATACCGCCGACAATCACGATCGCTGGCAGAGCCGTGGATTCAAGCGAAACCGCCAGCCCCTGAATGACATTCGTGCCGTGCCCTGTTACCGAGGCCTGCGCGATGGAATTGACCGGACGTTTGTTGGTGCCGGTATAGTATTCTGTGATCACAACGATCAGACCGGTAACGATCAGACCGATCAGTCCGCAAATGAAGAGATTGGTGCCGGTAATGCTTTTACCAGCCACAGTACCGATTTCACCCCAGCCAACGGTCAGCGTATTGGCAATAGCAAGACCAACGATGGAAAGCAGGCCCGTCGCTATCAGCCCCTTATAGAGGGCACCCATGATGGAGCCATTGACGCCGAGCTTGACGAAAAATGTGCCCACGATTGACGTGATGACACAGGCGCCGCAGATCATCAGCGGATAGAGCATGACGCTCGAAAGAATGTCCGATCCGTTGAAGAAGATTGCGCCGAGAACCATGGTTGCGACGACTGTCACCGCGTAGGTTTCGAAAAGGTCGGCAGCCATGCCTGCGCAATCGCCGACATTGTCGCCGACATTATCCGCAATGGTCGCTGGGTTGCGCGGATCATCCTCTGGAATACCGGCCTCGACCTTGCCGACAAGATCGCCGCCGACGTCAGCGCCCTTGGTGAAGATACCACCGCCAAGACGCGCGAAGATCGAGATCAGCGAAGCACCGAAGCCGAGCGACACCAGCGCATCGATAACCGTGCGGTCGGACGGCGAATAACCAAGCCAGACAGTGAGAATGAAATAGTAAACGGATACGCCGAGCAGCGCGAGCCCTGCCACCAGAAGGCCGGTAATGGCCCCTGACTTGAAGGCCAGCTCAAGCCCTCCGGCGAGGCTGAGTGAAGCTGCCTGGGCGGTGCGCACATTGGCGCGAACCGAAACGTGCATTCCGATAAAGCCGGTAACGCCCGACAGAACCGCGCCAATCAGGAAACCGATTGCGGCACTGATCGACAACAAATACCAGGCTGCCAGAAAGACCACGACGCCGACAATGGCAATCGTCGAATATTGTCTTGTGAGATAGGCTGAGGCACCCTCGCGGATGGCTTCAGCAATTTCCTGCATGCGCTGCGTCCCCTGATCGGCTGCAAGAACCGAACGGATCGCCCATATGGCGAAAAGAACGGAAACCACGCCGCAGGCAATGACGAGAACTAAGACTGCCACTCCCATTTGCATAAAGGCCAACTCCCATTGAGCTCGCGCTGGCTACCGTCAGACCGCGAGCCGCGATTGTCGGCAGGCACATGCGCAGGTTAGGCCCGAAAACCCCTCCCCGGACCCGATTGAGCGGCATGGAAGTGCCTGAAGCCAATGCAAGATACCGGGCTTCTTCGGTATATTCACGTCTGGAACTTACGCCTAAAGCGGATCGCGATCTTTCAGATTCGCTCTCAGCGCTTTATGTCTCTGATTTCAGGCCTGTCGTTCTCGCAAAACTGCTACGCACTTTTGCGCGACATGCCTGAGAAATCAATCAATTGGCGCGATTCCTTGCATTTCAGCATTCTCAATGCCGCGTACCCAACATGCGAAACGGTTTAACAAACGTCAAGTCGTTCTTTGCCAGCGTACAATGAAAGAAGGGCTGCGATTTCTCACAGCCCTTTTTTCATGATTATTGTCAGGGAAGCCGGATCAGCGCGGTTTCACACCGCGGCTCTCGCCACGAATGACGAATGCCAGGCGATCAAGTACGGCATTGACCAGCTTCGGCTCGTCTTCTGTGTAGAAAGCCTTGGCGATATCAACATATTCCGACACGATAACAGCCGTCGGCACGTCTTTGCGTGTCTGCAATTCCCAGGCGCCAGCACGGAGAATGGCGCGCAGGGTCGAATCGAGACGCGACAGCGGCCAGTCTTCCGTCAGCGCCTGATGGATCATCGGATCGAGCTTCAGCTGTTCATCGACGACACCAGCCACGATTGCGCGGAACCATTGCGGATCGGCATCAAGATACTGCGTGCCATCCACTTCCTTGCCGAGACGGAAAGCTTCGTACTCAGCCACCACTTCCAGAACACCTGTTCCGGCAACATCCATCTGATAAAGCGCCTGGACTGCAGCAAGACGGGCAACACCGCGCTTGTTCGCCGTGCGTGGGAGATTGGGGGTTGGGCGGCCTTCGGTAGAAGAATTCATAATGATCAGACTCCGAACTTCTTGCGCAGGTCGATCATGGTCAGCGCAGCGCGGGCGGCAAAACCGCCCTTGTCCTTGTCTTCACGGCGGGCGCGTACCCATGCCTGCTCTTCGTTTTCGACCGTCAGAATGCCGTTGCCGATGGCGATGCTTTCCTCGACCGAAAGATCGGTGAGTGCGCGGCAGGATTCATTGGACACGATATCAAAATGATAGGTTTCGCCACGGATAACCGTACCAAGCGCAACAAAGCCATCATATTCCTTGCCGCCATTGTCTTCACCATCGAGTGCGAAAGAAATGACCGCCGGAACTTCCAGCGCGCCAGGCACCGTCACCACGTCGTAGGTGGCCCCTGCCTCATCCAAGGCTGCCTTTGCGCCATCCAGAAGCGCGTCGGCGAGATCATCGTAGAAACGCGCTTCAACAATAAGCAAATGCGGCGCATGCGCCTCGTGCTTGGACATGAGAGACTCCATGACAAATCTTGCGGACCGCAACGATTGCGGTCAACGCTTAAAATCGGGATATGCTTTTACAGCCTGGGAATTTAGGCTGTAAGCCTATTTCTGATATTGCGCAAGCCTTGCTGCGTAACGTGCCAGCTGGTCGATCTCGATATTCACCTTGTCGCCTGCTTTCCGCTCGCCCCAGGTCGTGACTTCAAGCGAGTGGCGGATCAGAAGCACATCGAACTCGTTGCCATTGACGCCATTAACCGTCAGCGAGGTTCCATCGAGAGCGACCGAACCCTTCTGGGCGATAAACGGGGCCAGTTCTTCCGGCGCACGCAGGGTGAAGCGCACTGCATCGCCTTCTTCCTTGCGCTCGACGATTTCAGCCTGCCCATCGACATGGCCGGAAACGAGGTGGCCGCCCATTTCGTCGCCAAGTTTCAGAGAACGTTCCAGATTGATGTTCCGTCCGCTCTGCCATTTGGAGATTGTGGTCAGGCGCAGCGCTTCTTCCCATGCCTCGACCTCGAACCAGCGGGCATTCGTGCCTTTTTCTGGCAGCGCCACCACTGTGAGGCAGACGCCTGAACAGGCAATCGATGCACCAAGCTCAATCGTTTCGGGATCATAGGCAGTTTCAATGCGCAGAAGAACGCCTTCATTCAGCGGCTTGATCCGGTCAACCTTGCCGATATCGGTAATAATGCCTGTAAACATCAAGTCTCCTTCGTGCCTGATCCAAAATTCGCCATGTCTTGGCTCGCAAATAGCGGTTTCCTGCGCTTCCGGCGCTCATGTACTTAAGTACACTGCGCTCCGGTTCTCGAAAACCACCATTTTTGCTGCGACCTGACGCTTTTACATTCTGGCACTTACATATTCCGCATAGGCATCGTCGCCGTAGCGAGCCTGCCTTAAGATTTTGAACTTGTCTGCGATATGGGTTTCAAGCCCGTCCACGGCAACCCCAAGTTCTGAGCCGATTTCAACCGGCGAACGGAAGATGGCAAGCCGGTCCACCAGCCCCTCGTCCAGAAAGCTCTTCGCAACACCTGCTCCGCCTTCAACGAGAACCGAGGAAATGCCTTGCGCAGCGAGATCGTCCATCAGTTCGGGCAGAGCGATGCGGCAATCATAAGCTTCGGTCGCGAGAATCCGGCAACCGGCCGCCTGCAACTCGTAGCGCCGCTCCGGCAACGCTTCTTCACCACAGGCGATCCATAAGGGCTGGGCATCAGCGGTCTGTACAAGTTTCGAGGAAAGCGGCAAACGCAATCCGGTATCGAGCACCACCCGAACAGGCGAACGCTGTTCCAGCCCCGGCAGGCGGCAGTTCAACACCGGATCGTCGGCCAGGGCGGTTTCGATGCCAATCAGGATAATATCGGTCTGGGCCCGCAGGATATGCGACTGGGCGCGCGCAACCGACCCCGTTATTGCAAGCTGTCCCTCGCCCCGACGGCCGATCATGCCATCGGCAGAAAGTGCAAGTTTCAGAATCACTTCCGGGCGCTTCTTCGCAGATCGATTCAGATAGCCCGCAAGATCATCGGCAGCCTGTTCGGCAAGAATGCCTGGCACAACCTCAATCCCTGCCTCGCGCAGAATGGCAAAGCCTCTTCCGCTGACCCGTTCGTCCGGATCGGTCGCGGCAACCACGACACGCGCCACACCCGCCCGCACCAGCGCTTCCGCGCAAGGCGGTGTGCGTCCGTGATGCGCACAAGGTTCCAGCGTCACATAAGCCGTCGCGCCACGCGCCGCTTCTCCCGCGTCTGCAAGCGCCTGCGGCTCGGCATGAGGCCTGCCGCCAATTGCAGTCACGCCACGTCCGACGATGACGCCATCCTTGACGATGATCGTGCCGACGGACGGATTGGTTCCCGTCAGCCCCTTGTGACGCCGTGCATAACGGATCGTCGCTTCCATGAAGCGGACGTCATCCGCAGTTGCATTCGAAGGCGGAAATTTGCTGCCACTCATGCCTAAACGTCCAGATCGTCCTCGGTTTCAGCAACTGTCAGTTCATCAATGACATTGTGGAAATCGACGGCCTTGCTGAAATTGCGATAGACCGAAGCAAAGCGGATATAGGCGATATCATCGATGCCTTTCAGCGCATCCATGGCCAGCCGCCCGATTTCGTCGGACGTCACCTCCGCCTCACCCGAACTTTCAAGCTGGCGGACAATGCCGGAAATGGCGCGTTCCACCCGGTCATTATCGACGTCGCGCTTGCGTAGCGCCACTTCGATAGACCGCGTAAGCTTGTCGCGATCGAAAGGAACTCGGCGCCCGCTTTTCTTCACAACCATCAGGTCACGCAACTGTACGCGCTCAAAGGTCGTGAAACGGCCTCCACACACCGAACAGACACGACGCCGGCGAATGACCGCACCGTCTTCCGCCGGACGGGAATCCTTCACTTGCGTATCTTCAGACTGGCAATAGGGACAACGCATGGAACACTTTCGATTTCAATATCGGCAATTTCAATATCGGCAGCTTTAGCACTGGCGACGAACAGCTCATATGTGGGGACACCCCCGCCAAAAACTCAAGAGCTTTGCCATCGTCAACCGATTCCCGGCGATCATAGCCCATAAGCGGTAAGCTACCTACCAGATGCGACAATGAAAAAGCCCCGCTCAACAGAGTTGAACGGGGCTTCATCTCAATCATGGAAGCAGGCTTAACCCTGATAGCCATACATCGGGAAACGGTCGGTCAAGGCCATGACCTTTTCCTTCACGGCCTGTTCGACAGCGGCATTGCCTTCATCGGAATTGGCAGCCTTCAGACCATCCAGCACTTCGGCGATCAGCGAACCAATTTCCTTGAACTCGGTTACGCCGAAACCGCGCGTGGTGCCAGCAGGCGTGCCGAGGCGGACGCCGGACGTGACAAACGGCTTTTCAGGATCGAACGGAATACCGTTCTTGTTGCAGGTGATGTTGGCGCGGCCAAGAGCAGCCTCTGCACGCTTGCCGGTTGCGTTCTTCGGACGCAGATCGACCAGCATCAGATGGTTATCGGTGCCACCCGAGACGATGTCGAGGCCATTGGACTTCAGTTCTTCGGCGAGCGCGCGCGCATTGTCGACGACGTTCTTGGCATAAAGCTTGAACTCCGGCTTCAGCGCTTCGGCAAAAGCAACAGCCTTACCGGCGATGACGTGCATCAGCGGACCACCCTGAAGACCCGGGAACACAGCCGAATTGATCTTCTTGGCGATGTCGGCGTCGTTGGTGAGGATCATGCCACCGCGTGGTCCGCGAAGCGACTTGTGCGTCGTCGTGGTGCAGACATGCGCATGCGGAACCGGCGAAGGATGGACGCCACCGGCAACGAGACCGGCAATATGCGCCATATCGACCATGAGATAGGCACCGACTTCATCGGCGATCTCGCGGAAACGCTTCCAGTCCCAGACGCGCGAGTAAGCAGTACCGCCTGCGAGGATGAGCTTCGGCTTGTTCTCGCGTGCGAGGCGGGCAACTTCATCCATGTCGAGCAGATGGTCGTCCTTGCGAACGCCATAGGACACGACATTGAACCACTTGCCGGACATGTTGACCGGCGAGCCGTGGGTCAGGTGACCACCCGAATTGAGGTCGAGGCCCATGAACGTGTCGCCCGGCTGAAGAAGCGCAAGGAACACGGCCTGGTTCATCTGGCTGCCCGAGTTCGGCTGAACGTTGGCAAATTCGGCGCCGAAGAGCTTCTTGGCGCGTTCGATGGCCAGTTCTTCCACGACGTCGACATACTGGCAGCCGCCATAATAGCGCTTGCCCGGATAGCCTTCGGCATATTTGTTGGTGAGGATGGAACCCTGCGCTTCGAGAACAGCGCGCGAAACGATGTTTTCCGAGGCAATCAGCTCGATTTCATGGCGCTGACGACCGAGTTCGTTGCGGATTGCTCCGAAAATCTCGGAATCGCTGTCCTCGAGGCTTGCATTGAAGAAAACGTCGGACGACGCGTTCTTGGCGGCGGCGTTGGCTTGAGACATGTTTCACACCCTCCGGGTTAGCCGGTAAAAGCTATATGGATGAGGCGCATTATCACACTTGAATGCACAAGGCCAATGGTCGCAAAGCGAAAAGCTTATTCCAAAATGCGGCAAACCGATTTGATAAATGCCTTGCAACTAAAAAGCCGCCCGGAACGGGTCCGGACGGCTTTGGAAAATCAAACTCAAGATGAGAATCAGGTGTCGGTGCCAAGAGCGAGTTCGGTTGCGCCATCCATCTTGTAGATGTCGTCGCGGAACTGCACCACGCCGTCGCCGGTAGACCACGCAGTAATGTAAACAAAGTGCAGCGGAACCGGATCGGCGAGCTGGATCGGCGTGTTCGTGCCCGACTTGATCGTGCTTTCGATGTTCTGACGATCCCAGCCTGCGGTGTTCTTCAGCAGCCACACATCGAGGTCGCGCACGTTCTGGACGCGAACGCAGCCCGACGAGTCGAAACGCATGAGCTTGTTGAAATAGCTCTTCTGCGGCGTGTCGTGCATGTAAACGGCGTACTGGTTGTGGAAGTTGATCTTGGTCGAGGACATGGCGTTGATCTTGCCCGGATCCTGACGGAACATCAGCTTCACTGCATCGTCCGTATTCCAGTCGATGCTTTCCGGCGCCACTTCCTGACCGGACTGGTCGTAAAGGCGGATCTTGTTCTTCGCCAGATATTGCGGGTCCTTCCGCATCAGCGGAATGATATCCTTCTGGATGATCGACTTCGGCGCAGTCCAGTAAGGATTGAGAATGACTTCGTGAATCTTCGAATTGAGGATCGGCGTCTGGCGGTCGATCTTGCCGACAACTGCCGTATGGCGCTGCATGACGCTGCCGCCTTCAACGGCTTCGATACGCGCAGCCGGGATGTTGACCATCACGAAACGCTGTTCCTGCAGGCCCTGATTGGCGAGAGGCGAAAGACGCTGCAGATTGGTCTGGAGCTGGCCGAGGCGCGTATTCGCGTCCACATTCATGGCCGCATAGGTGAACTGTCCCATGACGCCGTCGGCCGGCAGACCATGACGGGACTGGAAGCGCTTCACGGCAGCATCGACATAGGTGTCGAAAGAACTGGAAAGCCCGGCTTCCTGTGGCAGATCGCCAGAAATCATGAGGCGCTTGCGCAGTGCCTGGACGGACGGATCGGTGACGCCGATCTGGAGTTTTGTATTACCCGGAACGCTCGGCCAGCCACCGCGGCCGGCAATGTCGGTATATTGAGCGATAGCGGTCTGGAGATTGCCAACCGTCTGCGGGCTCAAAACCGGCTGGTTGGTTGCGACCCGCTGGCCACCCGTCGCGCGGGCATCGAACTGGTCAGCCCAGTTGCCGCGACGCGACGATGAGATTACATCGGTCAGAGCTTGTTGAGCGTAAGCCGAGGAAACCATGGCGGAGGCTGCCACGGAAAGGCCGGCGGTTGCCGCGCCGCGCAGGAAACTGCGGCGGTCTACTCTTAAAGTATCGGCTGGTCTGTCGGTCTTGGTCATTTTGCTTAGTCCCAAAAGGCTAACCGCTCGCGCGGGATCTTCCCAGAGAATATCAGCAATAGGTCAACAAGGCGATATCCGGACTGCAGACGATGCAAAGCTGCTCGCTCATCCGAAATTCGATTTCGAGCCCATTCCTGACTGAAGGTGGCACAATATTGCCCGTGCCGCTCTAAAACGCTTATGTCGTTTTTTATGGCTTAATCATGTCGCATGGCCCGAATTTCAAGCCATGCGCCTTACGATTGGGAGCTTCACAGCGCCTTATTCTTCTCAATGGCAGCCTGTTGTGACAGTTCTGCAACAAAGCAGTCAGTCAGTTAACACCGACCCGCTTTCTTTAGAGCCGGTAAGCGATGCTGTCGTTCCAGAAACGGTCGAGACGCTGCAGCGACTTGTTCATCGCCGTGAATTCTTCGACCTGAATACCGCCAACCTGTTCGATCGAGGAGATATGGCGTTCGTAGAGCGAAGCCACCTGATCGGCAATAGCATTGCCCTTGTCCGTCAAGCTGACGCGCACCGAACGACGGTCAACGCGCGAGCGCTGATGATGAATGAAGCCCATTTCGACCAGCTTCTTCAGGTTGTACGAAACGTTCGAGCCGAGATAGTAACCGCGCGAGCGCAGTTCACCGGCGGTCAGTTCCGAATTGCCGATGTTGAAGAGCAGAAGCGCCTGCGTCGCATTGATGTCGCTCTGGCCATTGCGGTCGAACTCGTCCTTGACGACGTCGAGCAGGCGGCGATGCAGGCGCTCGACCAGCTGGAGCGCTTCCAGATAAAGCGAACGAAGTGCGGTTTCCGGTGTCGTGAGCGGAGCGGATATGTCCGTCTTGCGCTGTGCGTTGATCATTTCTTTTGCCTCTCTGTCGGAGCCGCATTCCATGAAACCATGATGCAGCTCTCTGTCCTGTTTTATGCGGTGTATTGTTTCTCACCGTGTCTTGAGAGGAATTTAGGGGAGATGCATAAAATTCGACTTAAAAGTCAGCCTTAACAGTAACTTACCGGACAGATTGACCATTCAGGCTTAATGTTTGCTTACTCCGCGCCATTTGCTGGACCGCGCCCGGATACATTGTTACAGCGCAAGAATGCCGGTTTTCCGGGCGTTAGAAAGGCCTGCTACATTAAACTTTCGTCATTTGAGAAGTGTCTGGATACCGGCTAAATACGAGCCATCTACAATCCATTGGAGGGACCATGGCGCTTCGTCTTGCACATTATTTCGTGGTCGGCGGGCTGTTAAGCTTTACCGGCTTTGTGAGTTTCGCTCATGCTGAACCGGTTACCGCAGCTCCGCAAATGACCATGTATAAAGATCCCTATTGCGGCTGCTGCGAGGGCTGGGCTGAACATATGAAAGCTGCTGGCTTCAATGTGACGGTTAAAGTCGAGGAAGCGATGGACACCGTAAAGACAAAGTATGGCGTTGGTGCCAATCTCGCCTCATGCCACACGGCAGTCGTCGATGGATATGTCATCGAGGGGCATGTTCCTGCCGGTGCAGTCAAGCGGCTGCTGGCCGAACGTCCGCAGGCAACGGGGCTGACTGCACCCGGCATGCCGATGGGATCGCCGGGCATGGAAATGCCGGGCAGCAAAGCCGATACCTATGATGTTCTGCTTTTCAAAGGCCAGATGACGAAGCCCTTTGCCCGCTATGAGGGTACGCAAGCGCTCTAGAAGCTAGATCGGCAGGCTCGCACGGGCCTGCCGTCTCTTTTCGAAGAAGAGCAGAATACGAAAAGCGATAAAAATGACGATGCAGGCCGCGTTGAACCCAACTGTCAGCGGCTTGTATTCGAAATGCCGGGAAAAAACGGAATAGATGGCGATTTCGCCGAGCGCTGCTACGAACCAGAGCACAGGCCCCCACGGTGCGCGCATCCACAGACCTGTCGCAGCAACGGGCATCAGAACGGCCAGAGCCACAACCGCAGTCTGCCAGGGCCACGGCATCAGATCGAAACGCCATAGAAGTCCCGGTTGAATACCGATCAGCCTGATCCAGTAGAAAACACCACTTGCCAGGGCCACCAGGGCGAGTATCCGAACGAACCATGTGAAGGCCCATTCGGTTCCGCTCGGCTGGGTATGCTGGCGCAGCTCGTTCATATGCATCAGCCGATCCTCACCACAAGGTCAGTTCCTTGTCACCCAGATTTGCAAAATAGACATTGACCTGTTCGGGCTTCACTTCGTCGAGCGTTGCGGGTTTCCAGTTCGGCGCACCGTCCTTGTCTATGAGCAATGCGCGAACGCCTTCATAGAAATCGTGCGCTTCCAGCATCCGGTTGGCAATGCGGTATTCCATGCGCATGCAATCATCGAGATCGAGCGGACGACCATCGGCAATCTGGCGGAAAGTAACCGCGACACTGGTTGGTGAACGCGTGGCGATCACCTTCACGATGTCCATTGCGGCCTTGCTGCCCGCTTCGGCTTCCTTTTCCAGCGAAGCCATGCAATCGGCAAGCGTTGCGCCGGAAAAGCATTCCGCAATGATCTGGCGCGTTTCAACAGCGGTTTCAAAATCGGGATACTGGCTGCGCGTCAGAGCCGCATCAATGTCGGCGGTTGCGATGATGTCGTCCCGCACATCCTGCAGATCACTTGCGGCGATGGCATGTGTCGCAATCCCGCTCTGCAGGCAATCGCCCCAGCGGATTCGGTTGCCGGTCAGCGCAAGATAATATCCGAAATTGTCGTGCAGATGCGGCAGGAAAGCGCTGCCACCCACATCCGGGAAGAATCCGATGCCGGTTTCCGGCATGGCAAACATGGTGTTTTCCGTCACGATGCGGTGCGAACCGTGAACGGAAATGCCCGCACCACCGCCCATGACGATCCCGTTGATCAGCGAGATATAGGGTTTTGGAAACCGGCCAATGCGCGCATTGAGCCGATATTCGTCGCGGAAGAATTCGTAAGCAGGTGTTCCGGCCTGACCGGCCTTGTAGGCGGCAACCACATCACCGCCTGCGCAGAATGCGCGCCCTTCGCCTTCGAGAATCACACAGGCCACTTCAGGATCGTCTTCCCAGGCCTGCAATGCGCGATCCAGCGCCAGAATCATTTTATGCGTGAGCGCATTGAGGGCCTCGGTCCGCGTAAGCTTCACAAGCCCCGCTTTTCCCTTGCGTTCAAAGCTGATTTCGCTGCCGCCGCCGAAGTCAATCTGCATATCATGTCTCCCGTTCCATCAAATGGGTAGAAAGTGAGACGCCCCGCGTCAATCCTGCACAGGTCAATGTTCTTGGTTTCATCACTTTTCCCATGATAAACGGTGCGCATCCGATATCAGCCTCCAAAATTTGGGAATTAAGGCTTCACTTCTCGGGATTATTCAAATGACCGACCGCCAATCCAAATATCTGCCCACCAATATCAGCCAGCATGTCGATGACGTTACCGGCAGCAGACGTCTGCGCCGTATGCGCAAGGCCGACTGGTCGCGCAGGCTGGTGCAGGAAACCCGGCTGACGGTCGATGATCTCATCCTGCCGTTCTTCCTGACCTATGGAACCGGTGTAGCAGAACCTGTGGAAGCAATGCCCGGTGTCGAACGCTATTCGGTCGACATGGCTGTTCGCATGGCGGAAAAAGCCGCCAGGCTCGGCATTCCCGCCATTGCCCCCTTCCCGCGCGAAAAGCTGGAAGTGAAGACTGAGGACGGCGCTTTCGTCGCAAGCCCGGACAATCTGATCAATCGCGCCGTGCGCGCAATCAAGAAGGAAGTGCCTGAAATCGGCATCATCACCGACGCGGCGCTCGATCCCTTCACCACGCATGGCCATGACGGCATTTTGCGGAACGGCGAGATCGTCAACGACGAATCGGTCGCCATGGTGGTTCGTGGTGCGCTTTCGCAAGCTGAAGCCGGTGCGGATATTATTGCTCCGTCCGATATGATGGACGGTCGCGTCGGCGCCGTGCGTCAGGCGCTGGATGAACATGGGTTCTGCCATCTGCCGATCATGTCTTATGCCACCAAATTCGCTTCCGCCTTTTATGGTCCTTATCGCGATGCCATCGGCACGCAGGGGCTGCTGAAGGGCGACAAGAAGACCTATTATCTCGACCCGGCCAATCCGGAAGAAGCCGTGCGCGAAGCCGAGCAGGATATTGCTGAAGGCGCAGATATGCTGATGGTCAAGCCGGGTTTGCCCTATCTCGACATCATCCATCGCCTGAAAAGCGAATTCCGCCTTCCCACCTATGCCTATCAGGTGTCGGGCGAATACGCGATGATCAAGGCCGCCGGGATCAATGGCTGGATTGACGAAGAAAAGGTGATGATGGAGAGCCTCATGGCGTTCAAGCGCGCCGGTTGCGACGGAATTCTTACTTACTTCGCAATCGAAGTGGCTGAAAAGCTTAAGCAACAGGGTTAAACGGCAAGTCCTTTCGGCAGGAAATCTTCAAATTTCCTTGAAACCGCCGGTTTTGGTTACCATGTTGATGACTGTTCCGCTGAGGTAGCGGGACAGCGCCGGTTGTCAAACTCCCCCGGACGCTTCCTTGGAAACGACTGGAAGGAAAAATGTCCGACCATATTCTGCACGGCGAAGTCATGGGCCCGCGTTATGAAAGCCGCGCATTCTTTGAAGGCGTGCGCACGCGCCGTATTATGGCTTTTCTTATCGATTACCTGATTGTCTTTCTGCTCTGCATCCCGGCAGCAATCGTCATTGCAATCCTCGGCATCATTACGCTCAGCCTTGGCTGGATGCTCTATGGCATCATGTTTCCAATGGTGGCGCTGTTTTACATTGCACGCACTCTGGGTGGACCGCAGCAGGCCACCAAAGGCATGCAGATGATGAACATCAAGCTCGTCCGGCTCGAAGGCGGCACGGTCGATCCGATGCTCGCAATCGTGCACACGGTTCTGTTCTGGGGTCTCAACGTGGTGCTGACACCGCTGATCCTGCTCGCTTCGCTGGTTCTCGACCGCAAGCGCACGGTGCATGATCTTCTGCTCGGCACGGCTGTGA
The DNA here is from genome assembly GCF_002252535.1 of Brucella lupini. Classification (NCBI taxonomy): domain Bacteria; kingdom Pseudomonadati; phylum Pseudomonadota; class Alphaproteobacteria; order Hyphomicrobiales; family Brucellaceae; genus Brucella; species Brucella lupini. Next base: position 40,073 of record NZ_NNRN01000052.1, on the reverse strand, counting down.
TCCGTTCAGATCGATAAACGCATAGAGTTGAATCGACGCATCGACCCCAAAGTCTATTCGGATTTTCGGGTCGATGCTTCAGATCAAAAAAATTCAGAGCCGGCTGCGCAAAATGCCTATTGACGTTTTGTGCCGTCGGCTCAATCTTTAGAGATAGTATCGTGATGGTTTTGCCAGAGCATTTCCAGCAAAAGTGCGAAGCGGTTTTGTGTAGGAAAACGCGTCAAAGCGAATAAGTTAAGCCATTTCGTGGATATTGAATGACCCATCAACCGCAACAGTCTCCGCAGTTCTTTCTGACAGCTCCGTCGCCTTGTCCCTATCTTGAGGGTCAGATGGAGCGAAAAGTCTTTACGCATCTGGTCGGCGACAAAGCGAACGAGATCAACGATCTTCTGACCCAAGGCGGCTTCCGCCGTTCCCAGAACATTGCCTATCGTCCGGCTTGCGAACTGTGCAGGGCCTGCATATCCGTTCGCATCCTTGCCGGAGAGTTCAAGATGACGCGCAACATGCGCCGCGTCTGGACGCAGAATAATGACCTGATCGGGCGCGTGCACAAAGCCCAGCCCAGCACCGAACAATATGCACTTTTTCGCGATTATCTCGACGCGCGTCACCGTTCAGGCGGCATGTCGGACATGACCGTCCTCGACTATGCGATGATGATCGAGGATACGCATGTGAACACGCAGATCATCGAATATCGCAAGCGCGGTCCGGAAAGCTTCATCAGCGCCAAGGGCGACGGTGAGCTGATCGCTGTAGCACTCACCGATGTAATGGCCGATGGCCTGTCTATGGTTTATTCGTTCTTCTCACCGCATATGCATGACCGGTCGCTTGGGACCTACATGATCCTCGATCATATCCAGCGCGCACACGCCGCCGGTCTGCCGCATGTCTATCTCGGCTATTGGGTCGAGGGATCACGCAAGATGCAATACAAGATCCGCTTTACCCCGCAGGAGCATCTGGGCCCCCGCGGCTGGCAACGGTTTGAGGGTTAGACATAAAAAGCGGCGAAAGCCGCTTTTTTATTGATCCGTTTGCGCAGTGTCTGAATCAAAAAGCGGCAGGCCGTGGTGAAAATGGTGATTTCGAGAACCGGAGCGCAGCGTACATAAAGGTACGTGAGCACCGGAAGCACAGAAATTGCCATTTTAGACCGGCATGGCGACTTTTAGATCAGACACTTAGAACTTGCCTGAACGCGGAAACCCCTTCGGCACCAGACGGCCCGCAGAGGCGCGTGCGCCGATCCACTCGACAAGCTCTTCCTTGTTGCGATTGAAGGTGCGCTCTGCCGAATCCTGCCAGGAAAGCCCCTCGGCAAGTGCAAAGGTGCGAACGTCGGAAACACCGCCATCCTTGTATTTTTGCAGGCGCACGCCCTTGCCGCGTGTCATTTCCGGAATGTCGGAAAGCGGGAAGACCACCATCTTGCGGTTCTCGCCAACGACAGCGATATGATCGCCGGAAACGCGCTGGCAAAGCTTCGCCTCGTCCGGCGCCTTGACGTTCATCACCTGCTTACCCTTGCGGGTGTTGGCGACCGCTTCGTTTTCCGGAACGATGAAACCGTTACCTTCATGGCTGACGAGCAGCAGTTTCGCGGATGGATCATGCACGAAGGCCGTCAAGATATCCTGATCGTTTTCCATATCGACAAGGATGCGGATCGGCTCGCCATGGCCGCGACCGCCAGGCAGCGTGTTTGCGCCGATGGTGAAGAACTTGCCGCCCGTCGTGAAGAACAGAAGCTTGTCCGTCGTCTCGGCATGGAAAGCGAGCTTGAGCTTGTCGCCTTCCTTGAAGGCGAGCGTCGAGAAATCGGCCAGATGCCCCTTCATCGCGCGCAGCCAGCCCTTTTCCGAAACCACGATCGTGACCGGCTCACGCTCGATCATCGCCTGATGAATATCTTCCAGATCATGGGTCGGCGCATCGGCAAAGGTCGTGCGACGCGCGCCGAGCTTGGTCTTCGGACCAAACTTTTCGCGCACCGACTTGATTTCGGCGCTGATCTTCTTCCACTGGCGTGTACCCGAAGCGAGCAACCCTTCGAGATCGGTCTTCTCGACGGTGAGATCGTCGAACTCCTTGCGGATTTCGAATTCCTCGAGCTTGCGCAACGAACGCAGGCGCATATTGAGGATCGACTCGGCCTGAACGTCGGTCAGCTCGAAAGTCCGCATCAGGTCCTGCTTCGGCTCATCCTCCTCGCGGATGATGCGGATCACTTCATCCAGATTAAGATAGGCGATCAGGAAGCCGCCAAGGATTTCCAGGCGTCTTTCGATTTCCGCCAGACGGAATTGCGAACGGCGGACAAGCACTTCCTTGCGGTGGTCGAGCCACTCGCGCAGAACGCTGCCCAACGACAGAACATTCGGCACCTTGCCATGTGACAGCACGTTCATGTTCAGCGAAACGCGGCTTTCCAGCTCGGTCAGCTTGAAAAGCGATTCCATCAGCAGTTCAGGATCGACCGTCCTGTTCTTCGGCTCCAGAACGATACGGATGTCTTCCGCCGACTCGTCACGAATGTCGTCGAGCAATGGCAGCTTCTTTGCCAGCAGCAGCTCGGCAATCTTTTCGATCAGGCGCGATTTCTGAACCTGATAGGGAATTTCGGTGACGACGATCACCCAGGTGCCGCGATTGCCCTCTTCCTTCTCCCAGCGCGCACGGACGCGAAATGCGCCGCGGCCCGTGCGATAGGCTTCCAGGATATTGCCATGCTCTTCGACAAGGATGCCGCCGGTCGGGAAATCCGGGCCACGCACCTTGCACTTCAACAGAGCAGCCGGGTCGGTCTCGGCTTCGCGCTTCAGTTCTTCCCATTGCTCCGGCGAGGTAACGAGTTCCTCAACCGGCGCGTCAGGATGATTGATGATATAGAGCGCCGACGAGCAAAGCTCCGCCACATTATGCGGCGGAATATTGGTCGCCATGCCGACCGCAATGCCCGCCGAACCGTTTGCAAGCAGGTTCGGGAAAGCGCCCGGCAGAACGATCGGCTCTTCGTCCTCTTCATTATAGGTCGGGCGGAAATCGATGGCGTTTTCGTTGATGCCTTCCAGCAGCAACGTCGCCACTTCCGTCATACGCGCTTCGGTGTAACGCATGGCAGCCGCGTTATCGCCGTCGATATTGCCGAAGTTGCCCTGCCCGTCCACGAGCGGATAACGCACCGCGAAATCCTGCGCCAGACGCACCAGCGCATCGTAGATCGACGCATCGCCATGCGGATGGAACTTACCCATCACATCACCGACGATACGGGCGCATTTTGCATAGGCCTGATCGGGATTGAGACGCAGCAGACGCATGGCGTGCATGATGCGACGATGCACCGGCTTCAAGCCGTCGCGCACGTCCGGCAGCGCACGATGCATGATCGTCGACAGCGCATAAGCGAGGTAACGTTCCTCGAGAGCCGATTTGAGATCGACCCGTTCGATGTGTTCTTCGCCGTCATCCGGCGGAATCAGACTTTTTCCCATGTCTCTCAGTACCAACTGCGCGATTCGCCAGCAAGAGTTCAGGAGAACCAATCCAGTACATTAGTGTGTAATAGTCGCAATCCTGCCGCCATTTGTGTCCTATAGAGGTATCAAGGGTAAGTTTCCCCGGCTGCAATCGCAGGATGAGGAAATCATGTTGTTATTGCGAGTGATTTCCGCCTATGAATGCCGCGCTATATTAGAGATTAGGCAGGAGCTTCGAATGCAGGTTTTCGTCAATATCAAGCCAGCGGCACGTGTTTTGGCTGCAGGTACAGCGCTTTCGCTGATTTTCGGCGGCGCGGCCATGGCAGCTGACGCCAATGCAGTCGCCGAGCGTATCAAGGCACTTTATGCGAAACAGGGTGGCGAACTGAACTTCGCCAATGTTCAGGCGAACGGCTCAGACATCGTGCTCCAGGGCACCAAGATCAAGCTGCCGACGGTGGGCGAAAAAGAAACCGCCCTCGGCGACGTGACGCTCCAGAACGTTCAGGATGCGCCGGACGGCGGCTACAGCATCGAACAGGTCACCGTGCCCGATCTTGCCTTTGCTGGCGAGGAAGACAAGAACGACAAGGCCGAGATCAAGGGCCTTGCCATGCAGAACGTGCATATTCCGTCGGAAACCGCCAAGGGTCCGCTCGACAGCATGGTCATGTATGACAAGCTGAAGATTGACGAAATCCAGTTCGGCACCCCCGGCACGGATGGCGCCACCGTAAAGGGTTTCGACCTGTCGCTCGACACCTCCAACAAGGCCGAGAAGATCGGCTATGTCTGGACCATCGCCAATATCGACGCGACCTTTGAGAAGGGCGGCAAGAACCCGCTTGCACCGCTCGACATGAACACCTTCAACGGCTCGCTGAACTCCAAGGGCAGCTGGTCGCCGACTTCGGGCGACACATCGCTGGACCAGCTGGAACTTCAGGCCGAGGAACTTGGCAAGATCAACATCACCGGCAGCCTCGGTGGCTATGATCTGGCCTTCCTCGAAGCCGTCCAGAAGACACAGGAAAACATGAGCAAGGCCGACGCAGACAAGGATGCTGCCGGACTTGCAATTCTGGGTCTGGCGGAACAGCTGAACCTGAAGAACCTGTCGATCCGCTTCGACAATGAAACCCTGACCCAGAAGCTTCTCGACTATTACGGCAAGCAGCAGGGCGCGGATGGCAAGCAGCTTGGCGAGCAGATGAAGATGATGGTTCCGCTGATGGCGACACAGCTGAAGAACCCGGATTTTGCCCAGCAGCTCAAGGCCGCATCCGACAAGTTCTTCGACGATCCGAAGTCGCTGACCATCAGCGCATCGCCGGACCAGCCGGTGACCTTCGCTTCCATCGTTGCCACCGCATCGCTGGACCCGACGAAGATCATCCAGCTTCTCAAAGTCAGCGTCGACGCTAACAACTAAAATGAAAAAGCCCGGTGAGAAGACTCACCGGGCTTTTTTCACCTAATAAAAAACCCGGCTCAAGGCCGGGTTTTTACTTTTTTATAGAGGTCGTTTAGCTCTTCTGTACGGGAGCCAGACGAATATGCAGGTCGCGCAGCTGCGCGGGCGACACATCCGAAGGCGCGTTCATCAGAAGATCAAGTGCCTGCTGGTTCATCGGGAACAGCGAGATTTCGCGCAGATTCTTTGCACCGACCAGAAGCATGATGACGCGGTCGATACCGGCAGCCATGCCGCCATGCGGAGGTGCACCGTACTGGAACGCACGATAAAGACCGCCGAAACGCTCTTCCACGTCCTGCTGGCTCAAGCCAACCTTTTCAAATGCCTTGACCATCACGTCAGGCAGCTGGTTACGGATCGAACCCGAGGCGATTTCAAAGCCGTTGCAGACGAGATCGTACTGGTAAGCCTTGATCGCAAGCGGGTCCTGGTTTTCCAGAGCGTCCATACCGCCCTGCGGCATGGAGAACGGATTGTGTGCGAAGTCGAGCTTCTTGTTGTCTTCGTCCCATTCGTAGAACGGGAAGTCGATGATCCATGCCAGTTCGAAACGATCACGATCGACGAGGTTCAGTTCTTCACCAGCGCGCGTGCGGGCATCGCCAGCGAACTTGTAGAACTTGGACGGCAGACCGGCAACGAAGAAGCAGGCATCGCCGTCTTCGAGACCCATCTGCGTGCGGATCGCTTCCGTGCGCTCTTCACCGATGTTCTTGGCAATCGGACCAGCGCCTTCAAGCTTGTCGCCTTCCTTGCGCCAGAAGATATAGCCGAGACCCGGCTGGCCTTCGCTCTGCGCCCAGGAATTCATGCGGTCACAGAATGCGCGCGAACCACCGGTCTTGGCCGGAATTGCCCAGACTTCGACCTTCGGATCGTTGGAGATCATGTTTGCGAAGACCTTGAAGCCCGAACCGGCGAAATGCTCGGTCACAGCCTGCATTTCAATAGGGTTGCGCAAATCCGGCTTGTCCGAACCATAGGTGCGGATCGCATCGTCATAGGCAATGCGACGGAACTGCTGCGTCACCGGCTTGCCTTCGGCAAACTCTTCGAAGATGCCGCGCATGACTGGTTCCATCGTTTCCCATACTTCTTCCTGGGTCACGAAGCTCATTTCGAGGTCGAGCTGGTAGAACTCGCCCGGCAGACGGTCTGCCCGCGGGTCTTCGTCGCGGAAGCACGGCGCGATCTGGAAGTAGCGGTCGAAACCGGCAACCATCAGAAGCTGTTTGTACTGCTGCGGCGCCTGCGGCAGCGCGTAGAACTTGCCTTCATGAATACGGCTCGGCACGAGGAAATCGCGCGCGCCTTCCGGCGAGGAAGCTGTCAGGATCGGCGTGGTGAACTCATTGAAGCCGATTTCGGTCATGCGGCGACGCATCGCGGCAATGATCTTGGTGCGGCTCATGATGTTCTTGTGCAGCGTTTCACGGCGAAGGTCGAGGAAACGGTACTTCAGGCGGATATCTTCCGGGTAGTCCGGCTCGCCGAATACAGGCAGCGGCAGTTCCTTGGCAGCGGCCAGCACTTCGATTTCGGTTGCGAAGATTTCGACTTCGCCGGTCGGCAGATTGGTATTGACCGCATCGCCTGCGCGGGCCTTCACTTCACCATCGACACGGATAACCCATTCGCCGCGAACGGTTTCGGCAACCTTGAAGGCGGGCGAATCGGGATCGGCCACGATCTGGGTAATGCCATAATGATCGCGAAGATCGATGAAGAGAATGCCGCCATGGTCACGGACGCGGTGAACCCATCCGGAAAGGCGAACGTTCGAACCAACGTCCGTCTTGCGAAGGGCTGCGCAGGTATGGCTGCGGTAACGGTGCATGATTTCTGCCTTTGGAATAATAAGTCAGTCCTTGCTGACGGAAACGCTTTAAATTCTCGCGGAAAAGCGCATTTTGACCGGGTTTTGTCAAGTCTGCATTCCCTGCGGGTTTTGGTGTTAAACCACCTTGACGTAACGTGTCGACAAAAAACACTATGTGCGTATTAAGTGGAGCGCCAGTTCCTGATTATTTCGCGACAAGCGGCAAAGCTCTGTCTCTTTGTTTTGTCGCATTATCCGACGCAAAACCGCTTCGCACTTTTGCTGGAAATGCTCTAAAAGGTAGACATGCATCTGATTACGACAACACAGGCTCTCGAAGAGGCCGTATCCGCCCTCGCCAAATCCGATTTCGTTACAGTCGACACGGAGTTCATCCGTGAAACGACGTTCTGGCCGGAATTGTGCCTCATCCAGATGGCCTCGCCTGACCATACGGCGCTTGTGGATGCGCTTGCGCCGGGGCTCGACCTCGCGCCGTTCTTCCGCTTGATGGCCGACGAGACGATCGTCAAGGTTTTCCACGCAGCACGGCAGGACATCGAAATCGTCTTCCACCTCGGCGATCTCATCCCGTCGCCTGTCTTCGACAGTCAGGTAGCGGCAATGGTTTGCGGGTTTGGCGATGCCATTTCCTATGACCAGCTTGTGCAGAAGGTCACCGGCAAGCAGATCGACAAGTCGTCCCGGTTTACCGACTGGCGCCGTCGCCCGCTTTCAGACAAGCAGCTCGACTATGCACTGGCCGACGTTACCTATCTGCGCGATATCTATCTCTATCTGAAGGAAGAACTTGAGAAAGAAGGTCGCAGCGAGTGGGTGAACGAGGAAATGGCGGTGCTGACTTCCCGCGAAACCTATGACATGCACCCTGACGATGCGTGGCGCCGGGTCAAGGCACGCGTCCGCAAACCGCTGGAACTTGCGATTGTACAGGCTGTCGCCGCCTGGCGCGAACGCGAAGCGCGCGAGCGCAATGTGCCGCGTGGGCGTATCATCAAGGACGACACCATAGCCGAAATCGCACAGCAGCAGCCGCGTGACGCGGAAGCACTGGGCCGTCTCCGCTCGATCCCGAAGGGTTGGGAGCGTTCGGCACAGGCTGCAGGGCTTGTCGCCGCGATCCAGTCCGCGCTTGAAATCCCGAAGGAAGATTTGCCAAAATTGCCGAAGCCGTCGCATTCGCCGGAAGGCAGCGCCGCCGCTGCAGATATCCTCAAGGTTCTGCTCAAGCTTGTGACGGAAGAGCACGGCGTCGCGGCAAAGATCGTGGCGAATTCCGACGACATCGACAAGATCGCCTCGGAAGGCGACAAGGCCAATGTGCCTGCCCTGCATGGCTGGCGTCGCGAGGTTTTCGGTCAGAAAGCCCTCGATCTTATCGACGGCAAGATCGTCATCAAGTTCGAGAACCGGCGGATCAGGGCAGTTGAGTTAGGGGAGTAAGGCAATAGGGCAGTAAGGCAGTGTGTTTAACGCGCGCATTAACATATTGCCTTACTGCCCTACTCACTTACTGCCTTATTCCCGCGTCCCCTCGATGGCTGCATCACCAACCGCGAAATAGATGTTCTTTCCGGTCAGTTTGGAGAGCTGCTGCAAGCGGCCTTCGGGACGATCCGAAATCAGATCGGCCAGGTCTCCCGGTACGACAAGTGCAATGCCGTTTTCTTCCTCACGCCAGACAAGGCGCGGGATGACGCCCGGCATCGAAGCCGACAGAAGGTAGACCACCCGCAGCAAGGCTCCAAGCAGCTTTGCCCGTTCACGCAGGCGCGGCGTGGCGAGCTGCATGATCTCCGGCGCAATCTCGTCTTCGATCAGCCCTTCATGGCGATAATAATTGGCAAGCGCCATGAAGGAACGTCCGGCGTGGTCGATACCGCCGAACGAGCCGTGAGCGATGATGTTCAGCGCCTGCGATCCGCGATAATCGGGATGCGCACGCCAGCTTATGTCGGCCACGAGGCAGGCAGCCTGTCGGTAGCGCGCTTCGTCCTCGGTTTCGTCAAACCCGAGGACCGGCAAGGACAATGTTGTCCAGGTTGCCAGTTCGCGGGCATGACGCGGAGAGCGCGAGCGCAGAATGGACAGTTCGTCTGCCGAGGCCAGCAGCGGATCGAGCCGCTGCTCGTTCTTCGGCAGAAGCGAATAAAGATAGCCTTCACGCACGCCGAGCGCCGAGAAAACGATCTTGGAGGGCTTCATCAGACGGATCGTCTCGAGCAGCACCGTGGCGCCATAAGACAAAAGTTGACGGCGGTTTTTCGAAACAGCTTCAATGCCGCGCATCGTGTCGAGATTGCCCTTGGCAACGCGCTTGAGGAAGCTCTGCGCGTCCACCGGATTCATCTCGTAGCCGTGCATGACGTGCAGCGGATAGTTCTTCGCCGTCATATGCAGCTTGGCAAGGTTACGCCAGGTGCCGCCGACCGCATAGAAAACCTGGCCCTGATGGGCTTGCAGAAGCGTCGCCTTTGCGAGTTCCGTGCGTGCAATCTTGGTTGCCTCTGGCAGCCGTCCATCGGACATATCCTGCAAGCGCAGGCCACCGAGCGGCAAGGTGATCCCCTCGCCTACCTCGTGGTCGTCCACCGCGATCAGCTCAAGGCTGCCGCCGCCGAGATCGCCCGTGACACCCTTCGGCTGGAAGAAACCGGAAATAATGCCGAGCGCCGAGTAATAGGCTTCTTCCTTGCCGGACAGCACCTCGATGTGCCGGCCGAGAATGGCTTCCGCCTGTGCGATGAAATCCGGACCGTTTTTCGCTTCGCGTGCAGCCGCAGTCGCCAGCGCGTGAATGGAAACCGCGCCGGCCTGTTCGGCCAGAGCGCGAAAACGCTTCAGCGCACGAAGGGCCGCTTCAACGGATTTCTCGTTGAGCTTGCCGGTTTTCGCGAGGCCCTTTCCGAGGCCGCAAAGTATCTTTTCATTGAAAAGCACCGTCGGCGAACGGACGATGCCTTCATAGATGACGACACGGATCGAGTTCGAGCCAATGTCGATGACCGCGACGGGCTTGAGTCCCTTGAGGCGGCCTTGTGCTACAGCTGGACTCATGCAGTCGTTTTTCTTTCCGCCTGCGCGCGCTTGCGATGCGCGATAAGGCGGGGGGCCGAAGACTTCAGCGACTTTCCGCGACCCGACAGGCTAGGATTGGTCATGAAATATTCCTGCGCGTTGAAAGCTTCCTCTCCTGCTTCTTTTTCTATCCGGCGAGAGGTGCCGTCCGCAAGTAGCTGATAGCTCTGTTGGTTATCAATTATGTTGGCAAACATGATTTGCGACAGGATTTGTTGATGCACTGTTGCATTTGTGATCGGAACAAGCGTCTCCACGCGGCGATCAAGATTGCGCGGCATCATGTCGGCGGAACCGATATAGACGATTGCCTTGTCGGAAGGCAGGTCATTGCCATTTCCGAAGCAGAAAATGCGGCTGTGCTCGAGAAAACGTCCGACAATCGACTTGGCGCGAATATTGTCGGAAAGCCCCGGAACGCCCGGACGCAGGCAGCAGATGCCACGCACGACCAGATCAATCTGCACGCCCGCCTGGCTCGCCACGTAGAGCGCGTCAATAATCTGTGGATCAACCAGCGAGTTCATCTTCATCCAGATCGCAGCCGGACGCCCCGCCTTCACATGCGCAACCTCGTCCTCGATGTGCTTGAGGATTCGCGCGCGAAGTGTGAAAGGTGAAATCGCTATCTTCATCTCTTCGGCAGGCTGGGCATAGCCCGTGATGAAATTGAAGATATGCGCCACGTCGCGAGCAATATCCGCGTCCGACGTAAAGAACGACAGGTCGGTATAGATACGCGCCGTGATCGGGTGATAGTTGCCCGTGCCCAGATGCACATAGGAGCGCAGCTTCTGATCTTCACGGCGTACCACGAGCGACATTTTCGCGTGGGTTTTCAATTCGATGAAGCCGAACACCACCTGAACGCCCGCGCGCTCCAGATCGCGTGCCCAACGAATATTCGCTTCCTCATCGAAGCGTGCCTTCAGCTCGACCAGCGCCGTTACCGACTTGCCCGCTTCTGCAGCATCGACCAATGCGCGCACGATCGGGCTGTCATTGGAGGTACGATACAGCGTCTGCTTGATCGCCAGCACATCCGGGTCGGCTGCAGCCTGCCGCAGGAACTGCACCACCACGTCAAACGATTCATAGGGGTGATGGACCACAATGTCCTTTTCACGAATCGCTGCAAAGCAATCGCCGCCATGCTCGCGAATACGCTCCGGGAAACGCGGATTGTAGGATACGAATTTGAGGTCATCCCGCGGGATCGAAACGATCTCCGAAATCATGTTGAGCGCCAGAAGACCTTCATGCACGCTGATGCGGTTTTCCGAAACGCCAAGTTCCGTCGCCACGAAGACGCGCAAGGCTTCTGGCATTTCGCCGTCAAACTCAATGCGGATAACCTGACCGCGACGACGGCGTTTCAGTGCTGTCTCGAAGAGACGAACGAGATCTTCCGCCTCTTCTTCCACTTCGATATCGCTGTCACGGATGATGCGGAACGTACCGGCGCCGCGCACTTCGTAACCGGGGAACAGTCGCCCGATGAACAGGCTCACCGCGTCCTCGATGGTGATGAAGCGGTAGGTGTTTTGCTGGTCTGTCGGCAGCTGAATGAAGCGCTTGAGCGCGACCGGAATACGCAGAAGGGCCGTCATCGGATGATTGTCGGCGCGGCGCGCAAGCTGCAGGGCGATGGAAAAGCCGAGGTTCGGAATGAACGGGAACGGATGCGCCGGATCAATGGAGAGTGGCGTCAGAACAGGGAAAATCGTTTCGAGGAAGTGGTTTTCAAGCCATTCCTTTTCGGGCTTTGAAAGCGCCGACGGGCGAACAATCTCGATGCTGTCCTGTTCCAGTTCCTCGCGCAGCATACGCAGGCGTTCCTGCTGTTCTTCCTGCAAGCGCCCTACTTCGTCCAGAACGAAGTCGAGCTGTTCCTGCGGCGTGCGTCCATCGGCGCTGCGCATCGCCACACCGGCGCGCACCTGAGCGGCGAGACCGGCAATGCGGACCATAAAAAATTCATCGAGATTGGCGGCGGAGATAGACAGGAAACGCAGGCGTTCAAGCAGAGGCTGCCGCATATTCGCGGCTTCTTCGAGAACACGCCGGTTGAATTGCAGCCAGGAAAACTCGCGATTCACAAAGCGATCGGAACTTTGCATCAATTCGCCGTTCAAAGCTTTGTGAACGTCAGGGGCTACGTCCACATCGGGAACGACGGTTGGGTTGGGGGCTAGTCCGGCTGTCATTTCGTGTGTCCCGCCTTCAATCGCGTTGGGGGTTTCGCTCGCCATAACGCTGTTTTCGCTCATTTTTCCTGTCCCGACTTCCACCGGAACATTCCGGCTCTGCCTTAAGCCTATGGCTGTCATATGACAGTTTGATAGCAATTAGCTTGAAATGTCCTCAGAATTGATGAAAACGCTTCCGGAAACAAGACTTTCGCGGTACACGCATGCCAATCTCTATGCATGATCCTGTCCGGGACCCGGTTCAGGATCATGCTCATACCGCCCATCGACCAGAACCGGAGCATATTATGTCCGATCACATTATTCCTCACTTTCAGAACGACGCCGGCCATGCGGCCATCGAAATCGGCGTGAAGGAATTCATGTGCGTCGGTGCAAACCCGCCTTTCGATCATCCGCACGTGTTTCTCGACATGGGTGATGAAAGTGAAGTCGTTTGCCCGTATTGTTCGACCCTCTATCGCTACAACGCCAAGCTCCATGCCGACGAAACCGTTCCGGCTGGCTGCGTTTACGAAGCACCCGCCGACAAAGCTGCCTGATCTGGGCAGCCTCACGGGGCTGAATGCCGGATGATCTCATCGACATGAGCAAAGGGCGCATATTGATTGCCGGGGCCGGAGTTGCCGGTCTGTCGGCAGCATTGGAGCTGGCAGCGCGCGGCTGGAATGTCCGGCTTGTCGAAAAGGCCGAGACCCTTTCGGAAGTCGGTGCTGGCCTGCAACTTGCACCCAATGCGATGCGTCATCTGGAACGGCTCGGCGTTGCCGGCCGTCTTTCTGCACAAGCCATAACGCCGGAAGCGCTCTACCTCATGGATGGGCGCAAAGCGCGTCCGCTGATGGAAATGAAGCTTGGCGACAAGGCTTCTCAGCGCTGGCACCATCCCTATGTCGTTTGCCATCGCGCCGATCTGCAATTCGCTTTGCTCGACGCCTGCTGTGAAGAGCCCGGCATCGACATCAGCCTCGGTGCTGAAATCACAAATCATCGCGTCGAAAACGGCGCTGTTGTAGCCACTATCCGCCGTGGCAATTCCGAAGAATCTGTCGACGCTGCATATCTGATCGCCTGCGATGGCGTCTGGTCAGCGGAGCGCTCGAAGGCAGGTTTCAGCAAGGCAAGGTTCAGCGGCCATATTGCCTGGCGCACTACGCTCGCGGCGGATGCCCTCCCCGCATCGTTTTCGTCCGCTGTTGTAACAAGCAACGCAGTTTCAGCATGGCTCGGCAGGCAAGCGCATTTCATCGCCTATCCGGTCAAGGGCGGCAGTTTCTTCAATTTCGTCGCCATCACGACGGGCGAAAACCCCGGCGAAGTCTGGTCCAGAACCGGCGATCCGGCGCGCTTGCGCTCCATCTACGCGGAGTGGGGCGCTCCCGTTCGCGATGTGCTGGCGGCTGCCAATGAGTGGACCTATTGGCCGCTTTTCGAAATGCCAGATGCTCAATTCGTCGGGCCGGACCGGACGATTTTTCTCGGCGACGCTTCGCATGCGGTCACACCTTTTGCTGCACAAGGTGCCGCCATGGCGATCGAGGATGCTGCGGCCATTGCCGAGGCACTGGACAGTGGCGACCACGAAGCAGGGCTGAAGCGCTTCGATAACGCCCGCAAGGAGCGGATTGCTGCGGTTGCCAAGCGCGGCCAGTTGAACAGGTTCGCCTATCACGCCACCGGCATTTTCGCGCTTGGCCGCAACACGCTCTTCGCCATGCGCAGTCCGGATAGTTTCCTGAAGGATCTGGACTGGCTCTATGGCTATGATGCCATTGCGGCCGTGCGGAATTAAGCTGCGTCGCGCGCAGCTTCGAGCATCGCAACGTCGAGCTTGACCATCTTCATCACGGCATCGGCCACGCGCTGGCGCTGTTCGGCTGTGCCGTTCTGCAGGACATCCAGCAACATCTGCGGCACGACCTGCCACGAGAAGCCATATTTGTCCGTCAGCCAGCCGCATTCCATCGGCGCGCCGCCCTCCATCAGTTTCTCCCAGAACATATCCAGTTCCACCTGATCCTTGCATTGGACGAAAAGCGAAACTGCCGGGGAAAACTTGAAGGTCGGCCCGCCGTTGAGGCCGGATATCGCCTGCCCGTCGAGCGTGAAGTTCGCCACAACCACATCCGTGCCTTCGGGCTGGTGTGCATGCTCAAATCGAATGAAGCCATCGACGGAAGCCGATCTTCCGCAAGCGCGGAAGATCGAGACATAGTGGTTCGCCGCTTCTTCGGCCTGCTTGTCGAACCAGAGACAGATTGTCAGACCTGACATTGTTTCCTCCTCAGCCCATAACCTTCTTGGCTTCTTCCATATCCATCCACATTATCTCCCAGATATGGCCGTCAAGATCTTCAAAGCTGCGTCCATACATGAATCCATAGTCCTGTTTCGGACCCGGATCCGCCTTACCGCCAGCGTTTACCGCTTTCTCAACGGTGGTATCGACTTCAGCCTTGTTTTCCGCGGACAAACAGACCAGCACTTCGCTGACCGTGTTGGCATCTGCGATCTTTTTCGGCGTAAACTGGCTGAACTTTTCGTGGTCAAGGATCATCACGTGGATCGTATCCGAAAAGACCATGCCGGAAGCCGTTTCGTCCGAGAACATTGGGTTCTTGGTAGCCCCGATGGCTTCGTAGAAGCTGGTCGACTGCGCAACATTCTTCACTGGCAGGTTCACGAATATCATTTTCGGCATAAGATTTCCTCCGTTGGAAGGCCAGGTGGCCTGATTTTATTTTACGATTATCTATCGCCTGCCCGGCTCCCCCGGCGATAAGATCGAGCCATGAGTCTGAGGCCCGACATGCAATCGATGCCTGAGCCTTCCGGGCGTAAAACAATTCACGCAATTGGCATCGGAAGAACTCAAAGTTCGCTTGTACATAATGGCATATAAGTTATAATTAGCAACCATGAAGTTAGAAAAAATAACCAAACCGGAAAAACCAGCCGCCAAACGCAGTTATGACGATGCTTGCGCTGCTGCCCATGCCCTTGATTTGATTGGGGAACGCTGGTCGCTTCTGGTTATGCGCGAATTGATGTTCGGTCCCAAACGCTTCAGCGATCTGCGGGCTGATCTGCCGGGTGTGAGTGCAAATGTCCTCACCCAGAGGCTTGAAGGGCTGGAAGAAGCAGGCATTCTTCGCAAGACAAAACTTCCACCTCCCGCATCGGTGCAGGTCTACGAACTGACTGAATGGGGCTATGAGAGCGAACCCATCCTTCAGACGTTGGGTCGTTGGGCCGCGCGTTCACCAAAGCATGATCCCAACCTGCCTATTTCGACCGCTTCATTCCTGCTGTCGCTCAGAACCATGATGGATCATGACAGGGCTCTCGGTATGCGCGCCGTGATCGGTCTCCGTCTGGACGGAGAAGATTTTACCGCACAGCTGAACGATGAAGGGATTCGGATAGAGCGCGGCACAGCGCAGAAATACGATCTCCATTTCGAAAGTTCACCGCGTATGCTGGCTGCCGCCATCTATGGCGGACAGCCCCTTTCAGTGCTGGAAAGCGCCAATATTCTCAAGGTGATAGGCGACCGCACCCTTGCAGAAAAATTCGTGACGTTGTTCCCGCTTCCCGACAAGGCGACCGCACCCGAATAAAATATGCAACTTTTTAGTTGCGTATTTCGTCAAGCACCCTATATTGGCAACCATTAAGTTGCCAATTACGGAGGATGCATATCATGACCATTGCAAGCAATACTGACCGCATCGCGAAAACCGTCGATATTCATGCAGGGATCGACCGCGTATGGCGCGCCCTCACCGATCATGAAGAGTTTGGGAGCTGGTTTCAGGTCAAGATCGACGGGCCGTTCATCGTCGGCACCCGTTCGACCGGCCACATCACCTATCCCGGTTTCGAGCACGAGCCTTGGGAATCACTCATCAAGGAAATGAAGGCACCAAGCTACTTTGCCTTCACCTGGCATC
The DNA here is from genome assembly GCF_002252535.1 of Brucella lupini. NCBI lineage: Bacteria > Pseudomonadati > Pseudomonadota > Alphaproteobacteria > Hyphomicrobiales > Brucellaceae > Brucella > Brucella lupini. The sequence goes on along the minus strand of NZ_NNRN01000052.1, from coordinate 24,018 downwards.
CCTATGCGGTGGACCGCAGTATCGACTATTCCAAGGAGCCGCCGACGCTGGTGGAATTCAAACTGGAACCGATCGAGACCGGAACGCGGCTGACGGTGGTCGAAAGTGGTTTCGATGCCTTGCCTGCCAAACGCCGACCGCTGGCGTTGCGGATGAACGAGGGCGGCTGGGAGGAACAGGTCGGCAACATCAAAAGACACGTCGAAAATGTATGATAGGCCAGAGATGACCGGTATGGACATGTCCATGGTTTTCGCAGCGCTCGCCGATCCGACCCGGCTGGCGCTCATCGAAACCCTGAGTGATGGCGAAAGCCGTTCAATTGTGGTGCTGTCGCAAAACGGCAGCATCACCCGGCAGGCTGTCACCAAGCATCTGTCCGTGCTGGAACAGGCAAATCTGGTCGAGCGGGAAAAGGTCGGACGGGAGAGCAGGTTTCGCCTGCATCCTGCGCCATTGATTGACGCCCGCGCTTATCTCGCAACCGTTTCCAACCAGTGGGACGACGCACTCCAGCGCCTGCGCCGTTTTGTCGAAGATTAGAGCATTTCCAGCAAAAGTGCGCAGCGGTTTTGCGTGAGGCAAATGCGACGAAGCAAATACTTGGAACACCAACCTGATTCAGTCAGATCGGTGTTCTAACGCTGGTTGAAAAGTAACGAGGATGTGCCCTTCACGAAGCCAAGCTTCTCGTAGAAGGGCACAAGCTGTTCCGGGCAGTAGAGTTCAAAACTTTTCACACGCTTCAACTTTTCATGGTTGAGAACGCGTTCAACAAGGGCTTGTCCGAGCCCTCGTCCACGATGCTTCTCCGACACGATCACATCGAAGACCATCGCCTTGAAGGTGAAGTCCGTGAGAACGCGGGCGAAACCTGCGATCCTGCTTTCTGCGTCGAGGCAGAACAGAAGCAAATCACAATGGGCCAGCATGTTAGTGACGTCATCAAGCGTCCGCTCGCTCGTCCACCATTCTTTACTATAAAACTCATGAAATTCGCTGTATTGCTCAGGCGCGAGTTTCTCCACCCATTGAAAATCAGTCACTGCTTCCCTCTCCCGTGTCACGGAATAATCAGTCGCAAAGGCGTTTCAGAATGGCAATCCAGTTTGAGCAAACCTGTCCGATCTTTCGCATTTTCGACATAGAGAAAGCCCGTGAATTTTATCTCGGCTTTCTCGGCTTCAATCTGGATTGGGAGCATCGATTTGCCGAGGGAATGCCGCTTTATATGCAGGTTTCCCGCGGTGCGCTTGTCCTGCATCTCAGCGAGCATCACGGCGACGGAAGTCCGGGCGCCAATATTTTCGTGCGCATGCAAGGTGTTGAGGAACTGCACAAAGAAGTCAACGCACGCGGTTACCGCTTCATGCGACCAGGAATTGAGAATGAGCCGTGGGGCCGCGTAATGGCGGTCATCGACCCCTTCGGCAATCGCATCCAGTTCTGCGAAGGCCCGCACGACGAATAAACAAAAACACCCGCCGGCGAACCGGCGGGTGTTTCGATTTCAGGTCACTAATCTGATTAGTGCAGAATCTGGCTCAGGAACAGCTTGGTGCGTTCGTGCTGCGGATTGTCGAAGAACTGGTCCGGCGAGTTCTGCTCGACGATCTGGCCCTGATCCATGAAGATCACGCGGTTGGCAACCTGACGGGCAAAGCCCATTTCGTGCGTCACGCAGATCATGGTCATGCCTTCGGCAGCGAGGCTCACCATCGTGTCCAGAACTTCCTTCACCATTTCCGGATCGAGAGCCGATGTCGGTTCGTCGAACAGCATGACTTTCGGGTTCATGCACAGTGCACGAGCAATCGCCACACGCTGCTGCTGACCACCGGAAAGCTGGCCCGGATATTTGTTGGCCTGTTCCGGAATCTTCACGCGGGCCAGATAGTGCATGGCGATTTCTTCCGCCTGCTTCTTCGGCATCTTGCGCACCCAGATCGGCGCGAGCGTGCAGTTTTCCAGAATGGTCAGATGCGGGAAGAGATTGAAGTGCTGGAACACCATGCCGACTTCGCGGCGCACTTCATCGATCTTCTTGAGATCGTTGGTCAGCTCGATATTGTCGACGACGATCTTGCCCTTCTGGTGTTCTTCCAGACGGTTGATACAGCGGATCATGGTCGATTTGCCCGAGCCCGACGGTCCGGCAACAACGATGCGCTCCCCGCGCATGACCTTCAGATTGATGTCGCGCAGGACGTGAAACTCACCATACCACTTATGCATATTGGTGATTTCGATGGCGACATCGGTTGTGGAAACCTGCATCTTCGAACGGTCAACATCCATTCCCAGCTCGGATTGCGGGAGGGCGTTTTGTGCACTCATTTCCATAATTCCCTTTATTCTTATCGTTTATGACCCGTGTCGAGCCGTCGTTCCATGAATATAGAGTATCGCGACATTGCGAAACAGAAAATCCAGAAAACGAAGCCCGCAAAGATGAGACCGGTGGCAGGCGTCTGTGGAGAAGCCCAATTGGCATCGGAAAAGTTCTGACGGACGATGCCCAACAGATCGAACATGCCGATGATGTAGACTAGGCTCGTATCCTTGAACAGACCGATGAAGGTGTTGACTATACCCGGAATGACAAGCTTCAGCGCCTGCGGCAGAACGATCAGTCCCGTTTTCTGCCAGTAGCTGAGACCCAGCGCATCCGCACCTTCATACTGCCCACGCGGGATAGCCTGAAGACCACCGCGCACCACTTCCGCCATATAGGCCGAAGCGAACAGCGCCACGCCGATGAGCGCTCGCAGGAGCTTGTCGAAAGTCACGCCCGGCGGCAGGAACAAAGGCAGCATGACGCTGGCCATGAACAGCACCGTCACCAGCGGAACGCCGCGCACCATTTCGATGAAGATGATCGAGAAGGTCTTGATGACCGGCAGCTTTGAACGGCGTCCGAGCGCCAGCACGATACCAAGCGGCAGCGACACGGCGATACCGACAAAGGACAGCACAAGCGTGACGAGAAGCCCACCCCAGAGCGGCGTTTCCACATAAGGAAGGCCGAACCAGCCGCCGACCAGCAGGAAGAAGGCGACAATCGGGAACACGAAGAAGAACAGGATCGCATTGAGAGCCTTCTTCGGGGCCTTCGGAATCAGCAGCGGCACCAGCAGGACGACGAAGATCAGCGCCGTCAAATTGACGCGCCAGCGTTCCGAAATCGGATAACGGCCATAGATGAACTGCTCGTATTTCGCGTTCACGAATGCCCAGCAGGCGCCCGACCAGCCTTCCGGTTGCGTGCCGCCCTGCGCGACAGTCAGGCAGGCCGTGCGATCCGCACCCGTCCAAACGGCCTTGAAGAACAGCCACTCGATGATTGGCGGGAGGAACCACGCCACGGCCAGCAGGCCGAGAATGGTCAGCGCCGCATCGACAGGCGTTGCGAACAGATTGACGCGCAACCAGTGCGAAATGCCCTGCACGGAGCGTGGCGGCGCTTCGCCATCCACCATCTGCGAGCGGACATATTGGAGATCTGCGTTTTCCATTGTCACCTCTCCACCAGCGCCATCTTGGCATTGAACCAGTTCATCAGGCCGGACACAATCAGGCTGATGCCCAGGTAGATCACCATCCAGATCGCCACGACTTCGACCGATTGACCGGTCTGGTTGAGGATCGTGCCACCTACGGCGACAAGATCGGGATAGCCGATGGCAATGGCGAGGGACGAGTTCTTGATAAGATTGAGATACTGGCTCGAGAGCGGTGGAATGATGATGCGCAGCGCCTGCGGCACGATGATGAGACGCATCGTCTGGCCGGGACGGAGCCCGACTGCATAAGCCGCTTCGGTCTGCCCCTTGTTGACGCCCAGAACGCCGGCGCGAACCGTTTCAGCGATAAAGGACGCCGTATAGAAGGAAAGCGCCAGAAACAGAGCCAGAAACTCCGGCTTGATCTGTGCGCCGCCGGTCAGATTGAACGTTCCGAGCTTCGGCAAGTCGAACGAAACCGGAAATCCGGTCGCGATCAGCGCCAGTATCGGCAGGCCGATAATCAGGGCGGCGGACACGCGTATCGTGTGAAAGGACTGGCCGGTTGCCATCTGGCGGCGTTTTGCCCAACGTGCAACGATGACCGAAGCGACGATGCCGATGAGAAGCGCCACCGGCAGAAGCCACGCCCCCTCACCCCATATAGGAGATGGCATGAAGAAGCCGCGATTGTTCAGGTACGTGCCCAGCGGGAGCGCGAAGCTGTCGCGGGCCTGCGGCAGGACCGACAGAACGCCGAAATACCAGAAGAAGATGACGAGCAGCGGCGGAATATTGCGGAATATCTCCACATAGACCGTGCAGATCTTGCGGATCAGCCAGTTGCGCGAAAGACGGCCGATACCAACCAGAAACCCGATGATCGATGCCGTAATGACACCCAGCGCGGCAACGTAAAGCGTATTCACGAGGCCAACCAGAAAGGCCCGGCCATAGTTCGAATCGCTGTTGTACTGAATAAGCGTCTGGCTGATATCAAACCCGGCACGCCCATTGAGGAAGGCGAAGCCGGATGCAATGTTTGCGCGCTGCAGATTGGTGACCGTGTTGCCGACAATCCAGTAGATCGCGCCAATGACCGCACCAAAGACAATGACCTGATAGAAGATGCCGCGAATCCGCGGATCGTACAGGAGCGAAGTTCCGCCGCTGTCCTGGCGACGTTCAGTTGCAGAATAGGAAGCCATATGTTTCCTGTGCCTCTCGGCTGGCTGCATCGACCTCAAACAGGAAAGGCTGACCGCATCTGCGGAGCAATTCCTGAAATCGAGACATCGAATGCCGAACCGTTCGGTCTTGCCATCCCCAATTCAGGCTCATCTCGAGCTTGCGGGCCTGCAAGACGCGGTTGAATTCCAAAATGCAGCTTGTCAGCGTTCAGATGCCCTCACGATGCGAGGCCAGTAGCAAATGGACAAACTGCAGAGCCGACAAATCCGGCGGGCGCTGCTGCACCCGCCGATGATCAGTCTGGAAAGAAGGGCCCGTTAGCGCACAGGGACGCCGTATTGCAGGCCGCCCTTGTTCCACTGGGCGTTGATGCCACGTGCAATCTTGAGCGGGCTGCTGGCGCCGATATTGCGCTCGAAGATTTCACCGTAATTGCCGACGCCCTTGACGATCTTCACCACCCAGTCATTGTCGAGACCGAGATCGGTACCGATCTTCGTGTCTGCTTCCACACCGAGAAGACGCTTGATGTCCGGATTGTCGGACTTCTTCATCTCTTCGACATTGGCCTGCGTAATGCCGTATTCCTCGGCGTTGAGCAGCGCATTATGGGTCCAGCGAACGACATCCGCCCACTTGGAATCGCCCTGACGAACGGTCAGACCGAATGGCTCCTTGGAGATGATTTCCGGCAAGATGACGTGATCATCCGGATTGGCAAGCGCCAGACGAACCCCGTAGAGGCTGGACTGATCGGTCGTATAGGCGTCGCAACGACCGGAATCGTAAGCGGCGTTGGCTTCTTCGATCTTCTCGAAGACAACCGGGTTATATTCCATCTTGTTGGCGCGGAAATAGTCGGCCATGTTCAGCTCGGTCGTCGTACCGGCCTGAACGCAGATGGAAGCGCCGGAAAGCTGCAATGCGGAATTGATGCCCGACAGCTTCTTTGAATTGATCATGAAGCCCTGGCCGTCAAAGTAGTTGATGCCAGCAAAATCAAGGCCAAGCGCAGTGTCGCGGCTGATCGTCCAGGTCGTGTTACGGATCAGGACGTCCACTTCACCCGACTGCAGGGCCGTGAAACGCTCCTTGGCGTTCAGCGGCGTGAACTTCACCTTGGTTGGATCGCCGAAAATCGCAGAAGCCACAGCGCGGCAATAGTCTACGTCAAAGCCGGACCACTCGCCCTTGTCGTTGGGCGAAGCAAAGCCGAGAAGACCCGTATTAACGCCGCACTGCAGAAAACCTTTCGCCTTCACATCGGAAAGCGTATCCGCGGATGCTCCCGAAGCTACGCTAAACAGCGCCGCCGCACCCAATACACCCGTCATAAGAGTTTTTTTCATCTGGCCTGCAACCTTTTGTTCCCTGGAGAGCGCTGAACCCTTGGCTCAAGCGTCTCTTGTTGCTTTATTTTTGCATAAACCCGTCGGAAAAGCCGTGTGACCTCCCAAGCCCATGCCCATACAGCAGGCTGCCCCTCGCCCGAGACCGCTTTCCGGTCTTCGATTCTTGTTTTTGAGCGCAGTGACAAACCTGCCGCCTTCACGGGTCTTATCGAAGGCGAAAAATTGCCTTTGGTCAAGGCAATAACGCAGCCCGGCGAGCTGGCCTCCAAAAAAGATGAGGGGGAAATATTTGAAAATTTACACGATTTCCCGATTTCTGGGTAGAAACCCTCTCCAGAGAAGATCATGTCGCAACCAGTTGGAATACGGCATTATAACTCAATTAATACAATTGGTTAAATTTGACTACCACCCTAGATGGGCAATGCCGAGAGCAACTCCTGATAGAAATCAGACGCGCGGCATCGCGCTTTCACCATCCAAAGAAAAAATAATATTTCGCGTCGCCATATAGCGGGCAACCCACCATGTCGCCACGAATCCGATCGTCAGACCGGCTACGATGTCGGTCGGATAGTGCGCGCCCGCGGCAAGCCTGCTGATCCCGAAGAGAAAACATGCCGGGGCTGTAAGGACGCGCCAGCGCGGCAGGAATATCCAAAGCGAGACCATCATGATGCCAGCCATCATAGAGTGACCTGACGGGAAGCTTTCATAAAGAAACTGGCCTTTGAACGGTGAGAAATAGGCTGCGCCCACGTCATCGAGCAGGAACGGGCGCGCCCGACCGATGGCGAGTTTACCGATTTCAGTCGGGATGCTCCCCACAACAATCGACGTCAGCACCAGCGTTGCCCAGCTATGGAGTTTCACGAACCATGGTCTGGCACTATCACGCAGTTTTGGCGAAAGCAGTATCGCTGTGACGAGCCAGACGACAATGCCGATTGCCAGCCAGACGATAGTGCGAATCGCATCCGTAACCGCACGCAGGAATTCCATGATAAAGTTGGTGCTCTGCGCCGTGACGCGAACGATGTCAGCATCCCACAGATGCAGCACGAGGATAATGAACGGCAGAAGCACCACAATTGCGGTCATTTCAAGCGTCCATGAGGATGGCGCCCCCTTGTAAGCCGGGCGCAAAAGAGCTCGAAGAAGTTCCAGCGCCGCGCGAAAGGGATATAGAAAAATGCTTCCCGTGCCTGACGCCATCATAATAGAAATACCCTTTCAAAAGCTTCTTACGCAATAAATTGCACGCGAGGTTGCATCCGGAACGCGCGCATCCTATCCAAGTATTCAAAGTTTCCGCCGCAAACGGAATCGCAGATCTTTTTGCCGCAGCCGACCTTGATGCGACCCGGCAAAATCCTCTTGTTCGAGAATCGGTGGGCGAGAATCAGTGGGATAGCATGCAACATGGTCTGGAGGCATTTTCGTGACTAAGCAGCAGGGCAAGACAGAGAAGCTGGGTATAAACACACGGCTGGCTCACGATGGTTATCAGCCGCGCGATTATCATGGCTTCGTCAATCCGCCCGTTGTCCGCGCCTCAACCGTGCTTTTCCCGGATGCAGAGACGATGGCAACCGGTGGCCAGAAATACACTTATGGCACGCGTGGCACGCCGACCAGCGATGCGCTTTGCGCTGCCATTGATGCGCTGGAAGGTTCGGCAGGTACGGTCTGCGTCCCGTCCGGTCTTGCCGCTGTTACCGTTCCGCTTCTCGCCTTCCTGTCGCCCGGCGATCACGTGCTGTTTGTCGATTCGATCTACAATCCGACCCGGCATTTTGCCGATACGATCCTGAAGCGCATGGGCGTCGAAGTCGAATATTACGATCCGGAGATCGGTTCCGGCATTGCAAAGCTGATGCGCCCGAACACCAAGGTCGTGTTCACGGAATCACCGGCGTCGAACACGTTTGAAATGCAGGATATTCCGGCCATCGCTGAAGAAGCGCACAAGGGCGGCGCCATCGTCATGATGGACAATACCTGGGCTACCCCGCTTTACTTCAAGGCGCTCGATTTCGGCGTGGACATTACCATCCATGCCTCGACCAAATATCCGTCCGGCCACTCCGATATTCTGTTTGGCACGATTTCGGCCAATGAAAAATGCTGGCCGCAGCTTCTGGAAACGCACGGAACGCTTGGACTGTGCACATCGGCTGACGATACCTACCAGATCCTGCGCGGCATGCGCACGATGGGCGTGCGGCTGGAACATCACCGCAAGAGCGCACTGGACGTCGCCCGTTGGCTTGAAAGCCACCCGGCCGTCGACCGGGTTCTGCATCCGGCACTGGAAAGCCATCCGGGTCATGAAATCTGGAAGCGGGACTTCTCCGGTTCTGCCGGTATTTTCTCCATCGTGCTCGCCAGCGGCGGGCAGAAGGAAGCCCATGCTTTCCTCGATGCGCTTGAGATTTTCGGCCTCGGTTATTCCTGGGGCGGCTATGAAAGCCTCGCAGTTCATGTCCGCCTCGATGACCGCACCGTGGCCAAGGGCGACTATCCGGGCCCGGTGATCCGCCTGCAGATTGGTCTGGAAGACGTGCCGGACCTCATTGCAGACCTCGAAAAGGGGTTTGCGGCGATCTAAGCCGGTTTTGCAGCGGCCATCTTGCGGGACCGCGCGCGGATCGTTTTCTTTGCCGCCTTCAAGGGCTTCGGTTCGATTTCAGAGAGGCCTTCCACGACGGCCTCTATCATGGTGCAGGCGACGAAATCCGCCTGCATTTCTTCCCGCAACGCCTCCCGGTCAACGGATCGTGCTTCGCTCGGATCGTGCCACAGCACCACGCCAATGCGCAGAGAGGGCCGCAGACGTCGCAGACGACGTACGGCAAAGCGGGCGTGACGCGCCGCCTGCTGATCCAGAAAGCAGATTATCAGCGTATCCCTGCCGGAAAGATCCAGCGCCCTGAGATTGGCGGGCTTGAGCGCATCATGCACGACGGCTTCTGCCGACGCGCCCTGCACGGCAAGCACCTGCGCCAGCATGATCGCAGCCGTGTCGTCGAGCCCCTTCCGTCCCCCGAATGTCAGCAGCGACCGGCCTTCGCCGGAGGGAAGTTCCAGATCGGATGCGCTGCCATCGCCATCGGGATTCTCAATCGCGATCTCTTCGTCGTCACCCTCCTCCTCGCTCGCAATCTGCTCCAGATTGGCCACCAGCGTCTTCGTGCTTTCGTCAACGATCTGCAATTGCGGCTCGGTCAGAACACCGCGCAGACGGTCCCGCTCCGCCATCAGGAGCGCCGGGATCGCGACCGAACCGTAAAACTCGACCAGATATTTCCGTTCCAGCATTTCCTCGGCATTATCCGTGGCCTCATCCGGGTCTCCGGCCAGGAGGCGTTGATAGAGACGTTCCTTCGGATCGAGTACAGGCTCGTTGCCGAACAGGATTTCCAGAAACTCGAATTGCGGCACATGACGCCCCAGCACCACGAGACAGACCGTCAGAGGCGTCGACAAGACCAGCCCGACCGGGCCCCAGAGCCAAGTCCAGAAAATGGCCGAAACGATGATTGCAAGCGGCGAAAGGCCGGTGCGCGAGCCATAGAGCCAAGGCTCGATCACATTGTTTATAAGAAGCTCAATGATGACGAAGAGCCCGATTGTCCAAAGGAGCAGGCTCCAGCCGGGTGCAACTGCAAAGGCAAGGAACAGCGGCAGGATCGCTGCGATAACCGGGCCGATATAGGGAACGAACCGCAAAACGATTGCCAGCATTCCCCATAGAGCTGCATTCGGAATACCCAAAATCCAAAGCCCGAAAGCGAGTGGCACTCCATAGGTAATATTCACCACAAGCTGCGTCAGCAGATATTGTCCAACCCGCTTTCCCGCATCCTGCAACGCTTCGGTCGTGCGATGAAGATCGCCATAGCCGACCAGCCTTATGAAGCGATCCCGCAGCTCCTCCCGTTCGAGCAGCATGAAAATCACCACAACCACGACGAGACCTGTCGTCGCCAGCGGACCGACGAGCGGTTCGATTATGCTCCGGAGCGTTTCAACCGGATGGCGCGGCGCGAATATCTGGACGAGCAGCGGCTTTTCCTCCGGCTGATCCGAAGGCAGCGCCTGTGTTTTCTGTTCCGGCCTGTTGATTTCCGTGCCTATGCGCTCGGCAAAGCGGTTGAGCCTGTCAAAGAAACTGTTGTCTGAGCTCGCTTCCTTGAGTGTCCTGATCTTCTCGATGATGTTGTACTGATAGATTGAGATATTCTGCCCGACCTCAGAAACCTGAAAGGCAACGACCGCGCTGAAGACTGCGACGATCAGAAAGCCGCCGGCCACACTTGTAATCACCGCGAACAGGCGTGGAAGCCCGGCCCTGCGCAGAAAGGCGACAATCGGCGCAAGCGCAAATGTCAGCAGCACCGCTATGGCAAGAGGCAGAAAAACGTCTTTTGCAAAATAGAGAATGGCAACGGCGACAGCCATTGCCGCCAGGGTCGGCAGACGTGGCGGCGCCGACGTGATCGGACGCACCGCAGAATCCGGATTGTCGATAATCTCCATAAACCCCTCTTTAGCCGTGTTGTGACCTTCGGCTTGTTAGCCGCAATAACTGAATAGGAGGGCGTTCGGTTCCATATTCCGTCGGAACAGAGAACAAATTAAATTAGCAACAACTAACGAACATATTTCTCGAAATATCATGATAACTGTTGAGGTAAATATTAATACAATTAAAATATCGAAACTATCTAAAATACAGCAAGTACTGGAATTTTTGGGGACGTGCTTTGTCGTTAATGCCAATGAATAGCTTCATAAACCACCATTTATACAAACATATTCTAATTCTACTTTTGGTGGTATTTCCATCAGCATCGTATGCGCAGCAGGCACCCAAGCCCGTGCAGGTCGGTGTTTATGTCAGTGAGCCATTCGTCAACAAACAGGGCAATGCGTTCTCCGGCATGGCTATCGATATCTGGCAGGACATTGCCACACGCATGAACCTTGCTTCGCAATATGTGGAGTATCCGAATTACACCGAACTGGTGAAAGCGGTTTCAGAAGGCAAAGTCGAAGCCGCCGTTACCAATCTGACAATCACGGAACAGCGTGCCGAGATCGTGGATTTCACCCATCCATGGTTCGATGCTGGCTTGCGCATCATGGTGCATACCCAGGCAGGAAGTGGCTGGGACGATCTCATCAGCCGCCTTGATGATGCGGGACATCTGGCGACTTATGCCTGGATCCTCGGCATTCTCGTTGCGGCCACGGTATTGCTGACGATCTTCGACAGGCGTTTTGATGAAGGCTTTCCGAAACGCTGGCGCGAGGGACTGGCAGAAAGTTTCTATCACGTGGTTTCCATTGCGACGTCTGGCAAAACTTCACGCAAAAACCTGTTCGGTTGGGTGGGACGCATCTGGCAGACATTCTGGATGGTGTTTGGCATAGCGATCATCGCCTACATGACTTCATCGATTACTAGCGTCATGACCGTCGCTCATATCGACAACAATATTTCCAGCCTTTCTGATCTGCAGGGGAAATCCGTTGGCGTTCGTGCAGGCGGTGTCGCAGAACGGTTTCTGAAGTCGCGCTCTATCGCGACTGTTCCTTTCGATCACATGCCCGAAGCGGTAAACGCACTGGTCAGCGATGAAATTGCGGCAATCGTCGGCGACGGGCCGGTTCTGGAATATTACGCCCACCAGCACGCCGACCAACCTGTCGATCTTGTCGGGAATGTATTCAGCCCGGACAAATATGGCTTTGCCTTCCCGCGCCATAGCGAACTCGTCAAGCCCGCCAGCGTAGCAATCATCAGTGCTCACGAGAGTGAAGAGGTCGCCAAGCTGAAAGCCAAATATTTTGGCCCCGAGAACTGATATTGCAGACATGGAAAAGGCGGCCAATAGCCGCCTTTCTTGTGCAGATTATTTACCGGCCCGCCACGATGGACGAAATGATTCCGGTTGCGATGCTGATCAACATATAATCGTTGTTGACCTTGACCCAGTGATAGCCGCGTGGCGGCTTGCGCAGCTTGTAGCCAGAATAGTTGTTCACGACGTGGCCGCGGTAGTTTGGCGGCAGGCGGTTGCCCTTCTTCCAGCTCTGGTGACGGCGATTGTCATATTTACGCGCATCATATTTCGGACCACCCTTGTGCATCTGGCTGTGAGACGGCTTGCCATGTTGCGACGGATACGGTTGGGCCATCGCAGCAGGAGCTGCAAGAAAGGAAAAGGCAGTAAGAGCAATAACGATCGGCTTCATATCGGCTTCCTTTGTTTATTCGATGTAAGGAAAATGCGCTCGCCAACGTGAACGCCAAGTGAATACTCCCATTAAATAAATTTAATGATTTCATACGATTAGTTTTCATCAAAGCGCACCATGTCCAATCAAAACAGGATCGGAGATCAGTCCAGCGAACTTATTTCCTTGTGTAGGCGCGTCGCACTTTTCGGGATGCACTCCAGCTCAAAGCCATTATGTTGCGTTTCCCATCCGACTAAAATGCGCTAGGTAGAACCCAAATTCGTACGCACCTCTCAATGAGGTAAGTGTCAAAGGACTACATCATGATGAACTGGGTTTTCATTCTGCAAGGCGTTATCGCGTTCGGACTGGCTGGGTTGGCGATTGCGGTCATCCTTCGCCATCGTCGCCACTAACGCGGTTTCGATCTGCGATATTTTTCGTCCGGGCCTGCAGGTTCGAACGCAACCGATCATGAAATCAATCGTTTAAGCTTAGTCTGGTATTTCTCAGGAGGAGACAGGGATGCGGAAAGTGGCGCTTGGTTTGGTGGCCTTGCTCGCAATAACGGGCTGCACGACCACCGAAAAGGATATTTCCATCGGCACCGGCGCAGGTGCCATCATTGGCGGCATTGCTGGCGGCGGACGTGGCGCACTGATCGGCGCAGGTGCGGGCGCATTGGGCGGCCTTCTGGTGCGTGAACTGCGCAATGGCAATTGCCAATATCGCGACCGTCATGGCCGCATGTATGTGGCTCGCTGCAGACGATAGTTCCAGCAATCCGCAAAGATCCTCGAAAGCGCCGGTTTTCCGGCGCTTTTGTTATTCGGCACGCACGGCCTGTCTGCCCTGATTGGAACCTTCGCTCATCGATGTCGTTTTATAGACAATAGAGACAGTTCAGGGAGAACTCCGATGAAGCTTGCTCTCAAAGCCGCTCTTGTTGCCTTGGGCGTATTTGCGGCGGGCGCAGCGCAGGCCGCGAACGCCATATCCACCACCAACCTCAATATTCGAACAGGCCCCGGCACGCGCTATGCGACACTGGGTTCCATCCCAAGCGGAGCGCCTGTCACTGTGCGTGGCTGCACATCCGGTTATGGCTGGTGTCAGGTCAGCTACGGCCCGACTTATGGCTGGGCATCGTCGCGCTATCTGGCATTTCGCGAGGGAACATCAGGTGGTTACTCCGATGATTTCGGTCGAACAGCTGCACTCATCGGCATTCCGCTTATCGCTGGCGTTGCCATAGGCTCTGCTCTCAATGACCGGGATGACTATTGGTATCGTGATCGTCGCTACTATCGCGACAGGCATTGGGGTCGCCGTGGATGGCGTGATCGTCCAGGCTGGCACGGGAATGACCGGCCGCGTGTCTATATGAGGCACCGTGTTCCCGACGGTCCACACGGACAATAACGGACAACCGAACAGACATAAAACGCCGCGAAGTGCTCGCGGCGTTCTGTCTTCGTTGGAAGGCTCGTACCGTGCCCTATTGTGTTTTCAGGTAAACTTCGTGCCAGAGGGTGACACGGTCAGCTTCATCGAATTTCAAAAGCAGCATCGCTTCGAATTGATCCGTCGTCTCATCGAGACGCACGACCGTGGCAGTCATTGCCAGTACGGCTGAATTTCCTTCCACCACAACGTCTTGCACATCGTAGTCGATGGTGTGAATCGTGCTGCGGAAACCATTCAGAAAGGCCAAATAATTGGCATGATTGGCAGGATGGATGCGTCCATTGGCCTTGACTATGAACTGGTCCGCGAATTTCTCCGCTATGATTGCCTCTGTAAGCGCTCCGCCTTGAACCAGATGCTTTCGGTTCCAATCCAGAAGCCCCAAGGCCAATTGTGCCGTGGTTTGCTTGTGCAAGATGGCCTCCATGTCGGTTGCAATAAGGCGCTCCTCTGTCAGGCCTTTGCACTATGCTCAAGATCGAGCCTGTGCTTTTGGCCTTCTTGCAGTTTAAATTGGCCCAATATCGATATTCATTGCCTTTGTCGCTTCGTGAAGATCGTCAGTGCCAGACCGATCAAAACAAGTGTGACACCCGCAGCGAAATACCACCCCATCGTATCGCCAAACATGACCGACGAAGCCATGACCCCGAACACAGGCTGCAAATACTGAACACTGGCAGCCGTTCTGGCAGGAACCGTCCGCAGGAGATGAAGCCAGAGGAAAAAGCCAGCAACGCTAACAATGAAACCAAGATAGATCGCTGAAACGATTGCAACATAATTGAGCTGAAAATCGACGGTCGAGATTTCCCATCCGGCAAACGGCAAGAGTGCCAGCAAGCCGAACCAAGTGCTCCATGCGACAACTGTGGCTGTCCCGTACTGAACCGTGAGCTGAACGCTCCACACATAATAGAAGGCGATAGCGACTGCCGACAGCAGCAGGAAGCTTGCACCGACGAGACTGTTTTGCGTTCCAACCACAGACGGATCGCCCTTTTCCAGAGCGACCAGACCGATTCCCACAAAGGCGGTAACCAGTCCGAGCATCTGCACGCCTGAAACGGCCTGCTTCAGGCGAAGGGCTGCAAAAACGACGACAAACAGGGGAATGGTAGCGGAAATAATCGTTCCGGCTGATGCCGATGTGCCGGCAACACCCAATGTCTGTGAAACTTGACCAATGCCGATGCCCAGAACACCCAACCCTGCCAGTCTGGGAAAAGCCTTGAGTGGAAGTCTTTGTTTGCCCAGAACGAAGAGCGGCAGAAGCGGAACAGCTATGCCAAACCGCAATGCGGTCAGCGTCAGCGGCGGCATTGTCTGGAGTCCGAGCTTGGTCACCGGAATGGACAACCTCCTCTTCGGCTGCCGTCGCGACCTCTGACGTAAGCTTGCACCACGCGAACAGCTGGCTGGGCGCAATGCCATGACGACGGGCGACCAGACTGACCGTTGCGTCCGCCTCGTAGGTTTCGTGGACAATCGCAAGTTTCTCCGCTGTACTCCAGCGTCGACGCCGCTCAGGGCCGGAAAGAATTTCCATCTTAATGCTATTACCAGTCATAATGTGAACAGTAGTCCTATCACTTATTTAAGTGGCAGAAACTGTCCGGGCAATTAAGGGGCTATTCCAGGATAGAATGAGGGGGCCGAATAAAGACGGGCTAAAATGACGGAACAAAATTTCGCCAACGTAGTTTCACGCAATGCATCGATACCACTCCGCGCCAGTACGGCTCATTCACCACTAGAACCGTCGCTGACGCAGCCCTGCCTAGCTCGTCCCTAGGGCAGGCGCCTTTTTCTAGTTATTCGCTGGGTCCGTACGAAGCTCAGCGGATAGAGCAGACGGCAAGGACATGCACCTCATTTGCCGAGCGCGGCCCGACGACTCCGGGAAGAGCGTGTCGGGGCTTTTAAAATGAAGCCCTTGCCCGCGATCGCAAACACGTTAGTTTTTGTATTACCATGCCTCGATAACAACACTCAGGAATGGTAGGAAGCCCCGACGTTTGGAGAGGCGTCGGGGCTTTACTATTAAAGATCCTATCGTGTGCAATCCGTTTAGCGCTTTCAAATTAACCGGCTCAGAATTACGCCAGTACTTGCGCTGCAAACCACAACCAATGCCAGAAACTTCGTGAGTGACAATTGTTCGATCCATCGAACTACCCACAAACGCGGCGCTTCGACCGTCCTTTTGCTGTACATTCTCCCCTCCCTTTTTTGGAGAGACCTTTTATCGTACGGTCAAAAAACTGTCAGCACTTTCTTTCGTTTATATTGATGTCCCACAAATCAATCCTTAGGACTTTACAAACGCGAAGTTCTGAATAAAATTTTGGGTGCCGATGAGACATGACTTCAACCCGCGCGATCACGCCGCGGGGTTATTTTTTATGTGGAGCTGGATTTCCGAACATAAGATCGTTCGGGCTGCGTCAGAATAGTGAGTATCTTGCCCCTAAGTGACCTTAATTGTTCGCTTGCTATCAAATCACAAACAGTCCACCCTAAAGTGTCAGTGAATTGATTTAATACAGGCTCTGCTGACGTGGGTTGAATTACCCTTGCCCGCAATTTGAAAGGAGGACGCCATGTCTTCCAATATCCATAATGGCGATTTTCACTCAAACCATCGCATTCTGAAGCAGATGATTATTAAGGCTGGCTATCTCACGTCCAGGATGAAACCCCTACCAGGGCCCCATTATAATGAGTCAGCGTTAGTTCTGAAGAGTTTTATGGCTGGAGTAATGGGCGACATTCAAACGGACCCAGATTCACAGACGGAAGTGTCTTCTGCTTATGGCACGGCTCAATAATTATCCTTTGAGGGCGCCCAAACAGGGCCTCTCAAACAATAAGTTTGAAATCGTTATTTCATTGTAAAAACAACGGAAATATTAAGATATTTAAGTATTTTTATCTGTTAAATTAGTCGAATCATATTAAAAATTTGACACAAATAATTAAAATTGCTACAACATGACATCGAGATTTTCTTGTTGAGATTAGCTTTCTGCACGATTAGCGCCGTGCGTTGACGAAAACTCCCTTTAAAAAATCGTTTCATCTCTGCGTTTGTTTCGAACGCGGCTATCAATATTTCTATGAAAGGGGTTCCAATGAACACCGGCACAGTTAAATGGTTTAATACAGCAAAAGGCTTTGGGTTTATTCAGCCTGAGAATGGCGGCGGCGATGCGTTTGTTCATATCTCTGCGGTTGAACGCGCAGGTATGTACTCGCTTACCGAAGGCCAGAAGCTCACTTATGATCTGGAACAGGATCGCAAGTCGGGCAAGATGTCTGCTTGTAATCTGCAAGCAGCCTAAATGAGGCTTTTTCTTTCTTGTGACCACGGATGTACTGGCACTGTTGAAAGAAATTAGCTTTGGGGCCAAGCATTGCTTGGCCTTTTTTTATTTTAATTGCTCGGCAAGGGAAACAACACGAAAGAGAGATTAAAATGAATAACCATGAAGAGAATATCGGCCTTACCGTACCCGCCACCAATCTTAGCATATTGAAACATGCTGTTGCTACGCCGCGCGAAATTGAAGACGCGCACAAACAGATGTCATCCCCCTCAGAAGATTGGACAAAGCTTTCCAATATACTTAGGCGGTCATGCGGTGGCTCATCGCGAAAGCGTTCTTTTCGTAGATAAGCGCTCAAAGGGTGCGCACGACTGGCTACGTTTACCTCCGCGTTTCCACAGCCTTAGGCCCCCACACGAAGTATAAGATCTTATTCAGATCATACATTCGGTTGGCCGCATCTTTTTCCCCGAACCGATAGCAGGCCTTGAAAATGTTGCCGGGTGCGAAGGACATGCCTTTATGCTCGATTAGGTCGTTCAGCTCGGTCGCGCCAGCTGGCAACTCATAATAGCTCGTGCTACCGCCATCGGAGGTGCCTGCAGGGGGAAAGCCAGGGGCGTCTTCCATAGATGCGGCTTGCCCGGCAACGTCGGCGACGGACCCAACAGCCCCAGTTCCGCCGCCCGCTTGATGCTTTCGTGGAATGCCACTTTTTAATGCCGAGCGCAGTGGCAGCCTTAACCAGCGTGCCGTGCTCGCGGTAGGCCTCGGCGCGCCGCAGGAGTTCTTCGTGTGAAAGGCGCGCACCCGCGCCCTGTCTGTCATGGGACATACAGTCTCCTCGTGTTTGGTTGGTAGCCGTGGTGAGCGGCGCAAAAGGAAAAATGAAATGTCTCGATAAAGGTGGTGTTAATGGGCAAATAAAAATCGCGGCGGCTTTTGATGGCGGCGCGCCATAACACAGGTTCGGACCAGTTAAGTGATCCCTCCCCGTTATCCACATATGCCCCCAGCGGGCGCACCCAAAGAATGTTAACACTAGATTTAGTATTTGCGGAGATCGGCGCGCAATGAGATAAACAAAGGGCAAGAAGCGAAATGATTCACTTCTTGCCCCTGTGTCGATAAAAACGGAGCACCAATCGGCACTCGGCGTTTTCTCGCCTTAGCAATCGAGTGATACGCCTCTAGGGACTTTCAATCAAGATGCTCTCGAAAGAGTCTACAACAAATGGCGAAGCCACCTCTAAAGCCAGGTAATATCACTCCCCGCTCCGGCCAGTATGCAACTATTGGACCGCGCGGCGGTGTTGGACCAGAAATAACTGGAGTGCAAGGAAAGCCCTTACCTCCAACCCCTAAGCCTGGCTCAAGCTATCGCTTGGTTGATCCAACCAAGCACAAATAAAAAATTGGCGCCCTTCGGGGCGCCTTTCTTATATGACCAGCATCGTCACCACGAGATATTGCCGCCGCACTATCCACCGGCTACAAGCGCACATGATTTCATTTCCTTGGTGGGTTGCCGCCCTCGTCTATATGTCAATCTACTGGCCGATTACCGTGATGATAGCGGCGGCTATAGTCATGACGGCATTCCTAGGCACAAAGAATGTCGGGTGGCGGGTTGCGTGGTGCGCGCTTGCAATCCCGATCGTGGCGCCCGTTATTTGGTTCTGTTCGCTGGCATAAATAAGAACTCCGGCGCAGCGGGGCGATTGATCTCATTAAGCCGTTGCATTCACATGACCCGGAGAGCACTTGAACCTGAAAATCAGTAGTGAGTTACTCGCGTCTCCAGCTGCCCAAAAATGAAACGAGCGGCCCGAAAGCCGCTCTCTCAAAAACTGGTTACTTAGCCCATCGGCCCTCGTACTTAAACTCGGCGGCCTTTTCGAGTTGTTCCTTGGTAGCGTTCATTTTCGCCGACCATTTCTTATCATTCTCAGAATAGACAATCTCGATGGCATCAGGGTCAACGACCACATACTTTTCGCCGACGCCCAAGAAGCCGCCGACCGATACGATATAGCCTTCGACGTCACCGTCGCCCATCACTACATCCTGAATCTTGCCGATGCTCTCATCGTTAGCATTCGTAACGTCAAGATTCAGGATACTACTAGTAATAACGTCGGTCGGCTTTGCGGTAACAAATGCCTCTTCTTGCATTGCGGTAGCGTTCTGCGCATTTGCAAAAGAAACGATTGCAGCAGTTGCAACAGCAGCTAGAAAAATACGACGCATATTATATTCTCCATTCATATTTGGTATTTCCGAACATATAATGCATGCGCAGTATCTTTGGTTCCAACCTTTCAGGAATTAAATTCTACTTCTAGCTGACTTAGGCTGCATCAGATTGTCAATCCGCTCGGTGAGTCCATCGATGCGATGCGCCACGCTTTCAATGGCCCGCATGATCTGCGACGCCTGTTCCTGCATGCCTGCCTTCGTGGCGAACGTCTCGGCTGCGCGCAGCTTGTAATCGGAAAGCTCCTGCCGCGTCAGGCTAGCAAGAGCGGTCGCAGCTTCGGCTTTCGCCGCGTTGCGCGTCTCAGCTTTCGCGATTTGGCTTTCGACGTACTTCCATAGACCTAACGGAAAGCCCATAATCATTACGATAAAGCCGACAGCGGCCATGATTTCAGCGCCGGTCATTCGGCGTCTTCCTAAGATTAGACATATGATTTACCGTTTCATAAATTTAACGCTTAGCGCAAACGTTCACGCAGCGTGACCGTGACGCTGTCTCCCGCAGACTTAGCAATCCGCTTGAGAAGGTCAGCTTTGATAGGAAGTTTGTGAGTGCCGTCTCCGAGCGCCATGAAGGAACTTTCAAAGTCCACGCCGTCGACGCTTGCCTTCACTTTGACAAGGCCCCTTGTTCCAAAGAAAGCCGCTGCATCGGGCCAGACAATGTACGTCCAACCTCTTTTTTCTGGCTTTTCTGAATTACCGCATCAAACGTCTTGTCCAGCGTGCTTGGCATTCAACCACTCCCTGAAAGTTGAAAAGTCACGCAGTTTATCAGCAATTGGGCGCGGGCGAACCTCCTTGCAAGACACGCCTTCACGGTTTCACTCCGCAAAGCTTTTCCAGTTTTGTGTTCTCTGCGAGGATCTGACGTTTCGTGCCATCAGTCAGGCTGTCCTCGACGCTCGGTCGGACAGGCCGGGCCACGTCGCAGTAGCTACCGGCTGTCGCGCAGCCACCAAGAAAGAGCAGCGTCAACATCGCCGCCGCCAAGCTTGCTTGTTTCATCTTCGATCTTCCTTGCTTTGTTGGCCTTGTCGCTGCCGTTGACGATTGCGCGGGCATCCTGCGGCGCAGCCCAGCCACTACCGAAGTGATCAGTCAGCCGCTTGCCCGTGAACTTGCCGTTGATCATCCCGTTGAACAGGATGCGCACAGCCACGCCGTCCTCAAGCGCTTTGTCCGGCGCGACGCCAAGGCCATACTTTTCATAATTGTCGCGCTCGGTGATCATCGCCAAACCGCGACCGCGGTATAGCCAGCCATCGTTGGCGCCGGTATTTCCTATGCGCCCGCCGTAGACCTTGTTAGCCAAGGCCTGCGGATTGCGCACATAAGGTTGGGCGCTCTGCACGGAGGAGAACCGCGACGGCCAGACCTGCCGGATGCGAGCCGCACTGGTGTAGTTCAAGTTTCTCTCGATCGGCTGCATCTTGCCGCCGGTCTCATGGAACGCCGTCGCGAGCACGTAAGCCGTCTGCTCGTCTGGCAGGCCTCGGCGCTCGGCCATAGCCAGAATTGCCGACGTACCGTCGACCTGCGCTTGGCTCAGCGCCCGCCAAAAGGCGCGCGCCTCGCATACGCGAAGAACGCTGTTTTGTTCATGGGGATTTCCTGAAATTTAACATAAGAGGCTCTTGAAACCGTCGATGCGATCACTAAATCGAAGCCGTCATTCCAACACACTTCGTTCGATCAAATGGAGGTTTCGATGAGCGACCGTTTGTTTGACAGTCCAATTTTTGTGAAGGACGGCGAATACTTAATCCAAGAGATTGCAAGCATCGAAGATGCTATTGATTTTCTTTATGACTGGCCCGACGAACAACGCGACGTCATATTTGAGGTTACGTGGAAAACCTGCTGCGATGCACAGAATGGGCTTAAGCCGGTTCACGTAGCGCGTAACGCATTCGAAGGCTTCGCGAGAAAGCGCAATCTGCTTGAACAGCCGGAAGCGGCAATCCCATGGATGATGAGCAAAGCTTCGAGCGGCGGTAGAATTCCGATGTGAGGTGGTGTCATGCACTGGTATTTTCTAATTGAGGGTACAATCTTCGTTGCGCTGCTCTGGGTCATATCATTGCTTTTCTGGGACACCAGACGAAAACAATGAACATAGACCCCCGGCTCATTCCGGGGTTTTTCTTGAGGATTTTGTCGTCGGAGGGTTGTCCGACGAACGAGCAAGGGCCATTACCGCCTGACCTCTCCCCAAGACAAAGGTAGTTCACCAAATGCTAGTAAGATGGTCCGGCTTCGGAATGGTATCGGTTTTTGTGCTGATTGCAGGAATGCTTGGAGCAACTTTCCTACTGCGGCCATATTTCATGCAGAGCATAGCACTTCATCCCGCCGCTTACGTCGCCAACGGTATCGGTCTAATCCTCGGTGCCGCTGCCAACCTTTTTGTGGCCGCAGCTTTCAACAAGATCTCTTCCGAAACGTATCACAGCTTCATGGGTATCAGCATGATTGGATGGTCGGTTATTGGTGCCGTCGGAGGTGTAGCCCTCGCTGTGTATGGATGGACGCTATAGTCGCTGCGTCTATGATATACTTCATCAGCGTGCCCATCGTGTTCGCCGCACGTGGAGGCGCGTAGCCCCGGCGTATTGGGAGACGTGCCGGGGTTTTCTTGTTCATCCCGAAACAGACTGTTTACAATATGCGAGATAAACGTCGACTGGGCACCTATTATTGCTTTCAGCGTGATTTCCCAAGGTGCTCGGCCCCAGTTCAGTGAAACCTTACTGGGGCCTTAAACCTGCCACTGCAAGGACTTGCCTGCCACGCCCAAATCAGTAAGCTGTGCTGGAGAACATGGGGAGCGTTATGCGTGGCGAATTTCTAGATAAGAACAGGCAAGAAGTAGTCATCAACTTTGAGCATGTTTTGTCTGTTGAGACCTTCCACCGCCGCTTCAGCCCGCGCAACTGCGTCTTCGGCAGCAGCAAGGATAGCTTCCGCATCGCCGTAGGACAGCAATCGCAACTCGGTGCCGGTATCGATGCAAAGCAGAGCCATACCTGGCATGAGATACTTAGCAGGAACCGGTTGATTGATGTTGGTAACCAGTGCGCGATTAATTGCGCCGGATAGCCGAGCCGCTGTAGGGCAGAGTGGCGGTCTTTCTGGGCTGGTGACAGTCCTCCCTGCCCGACCTTAGTCTCGATCATCAGCAGACGCCCGAATTCACCATAGATGCGGAGGTCAGGTTCACCGCTGGTAATTCCCGTTGCGATTGCCTGAGCCTGAGCCATCGGGCCTCTCTTGCTCGCGTTCATGTCTCCCGCCAACAGGAACTGGCGCTGGTACTGTGGCAGTCGGCGCAATGCGGAAACCTGTGCCGCCTGTAATTCCCATTCGAGCGGCAGGGCTGGCTTTGTCGTCACATTGCCAGACTTGGTGCTGATCTTGACGCGGGCGCCGTTTATGCGGACGGTTTGGTTTTGGTGACGGTTGTCGTCGTAGACAAAGGCGCGCGTGTGCGGCTGCGTGCCATGTGAGCTCCTCGTGTTGATTGCGGTATGCCGTTGGTAGCGGCAAGAGGAGTGTGGAATGTCTCAATAAATGTGGTGTTAATGGACAGGCAGAAAACGAGACGTTACCCTGCCATGGGGCAAGGCGCTTTGCGGTCCTCCAGTTACACCATTCACCGGGGGCGTCTTGTTGCCTTCCTCACATCAGGTTGTATTTTGGAAAATCCTAAAATCAGGAAAAGTGCGCACTTCTCAAATTACGAGAACTGCGCCGCGCGCTTTGTGCGTAAGTTTCTATATAAGAACTCTTACGCACCAAAAGCAGCGTGCATTTGCGAACTTCTTTTAGGGTTTTCGAGAAGTGCGCAAAAATGAGAGGGAGGACGTACCGCCTCCCTCCCGTGTGCGGCCAGAAAACTATGCCTTATTGATTTGGCTTATGGCCAAGTTCGTTAGTTTGTTATTTGTAGCTTTCTCTTGATCCAAAATTTGGGTCAGTAAGGTGTGCGCTTCCGTGTGTCCGAGCTCCTTTGCCCATTCGCGCAGCGAACCGTATCTGGAAATTTCATAATGCTCGACTGCCTGGCAAGCTGCGAGCAAGCCTGCGTCAAGAGCTGTTCCGCTTGCCTCTTCAATCAAGCCGTCGGCTTCCTTGATCAGCCCTTCGATAGCATCGCATTTCTCGGCAGTAGGCTTTAGCTTGAGAGACTTAAATACCTCATTCAGGATCGTGATCTGCCCCTTGGTTTCTTCGAGATGTTCCTCAGCGGCTTGCTTAAGTTTGGCACTTTTGGCCGCCTTGGCGACTTTCGGGAGAGCCTTCGTAATGGCATTCTCTGCGTAATAAATGTCCTGCAATGTATGCTCGAAAATATCAGACAAAGTTTTCATGATCGTCCTCCTGGTTGGAAAAGCGAAACGAACCATTTGCTGATATGTTCCTTATTATAAGTCCACAACTTGAGCGAGAACCTGCTGTATTAGTTAAGCTGGCCTATTGAACGCGGCGATAGCAGGCTGTATTTTTTGCGGGTTTCCGCTGACCTTGCCCCCAAGTTTTATCCAGTTTTGAGTTCGCTCCAGCGGTTTTGGTGAGGTGCACCCCGATTTTGGGCCACGGAGAGCTGGAATTTTCCGGGTTTAAGTGAGGTGCACCCCGATTTTGGGCCACGGAGAGCTGGAATTT
>NZ_NNRN01000051.1:0-73051 GCF_002252535.1 Brucella lupini | reverse complement strand
GTACAGCAGGCAGCAATCCAGACCGCCACCCCGCCCCGCCCCACAAATCAGGTTGTCGTGTCCCCACCAGCCGCTGCACTGCGCTCCATGCCGCCGCGTGGCGTCAACACTCCCGCAAGCTCGCCTTCGGTGATTTATGCCAAGGCGCGACTCACCATCCATAAGAATGCGTGGGACAAGTCGCCATCCATCGGCGTCGTGGAAAAAGGCCGTGAGATGCGCTCCTATGGAAAGACCGGACGCTGGCATCGCGTGATCGTCCCGAAGACGAACATGATCGGCTGGGTGCATGAAGATCAGCTTATCGGTGGACGCAACAAGCCTGACAGTGCAAGCCTTATCACCGGCTCGATTGCCAGGAAGACGCAAACTGCAACGGCAGCCGCACCAAAACAGGCTCCAAATCCAGCGCATTCACGCATGGAGCCGCCCAAAGCTGTCGGCCAGAAAAACTAGAGCTGCTCCGGTTAAAACGGAACCGCTCTATCTCTTTGTTTTTACGCTTGTCTTTATCCCAAAAACCGGTTCCCACTTTTGGGAGACATGCTCTAATCCAGACCACGCGCCATTGCTTCGAGCTGCCGATCGCCCGGCAGATAATCGAATCCTGCTTCAATCAGTGATGAACTGTCTGCGACCAGATCACCATAAAGCTGGTCGTAGAGACCGCTTTTGCCCGCTGCCGATAGCAGGAGCCGCATGAAGACCGGTGGAACGGGTACAAGACGCAAAGGCTTTCCCAAGGCAGCACGCAGCTTCGTCACGAGTTCTTTTGTGGAGCGCGGTTGCGGCTCAGCAAGATGAAACACCCGCCCGGCAACCTTTTCGGCAGGCGCCACGCTTAAAAATGTCAGCGCATGGGCGACGTTTTCAAGCGACACGAAACTGCGCCTGTTGTCTGCCAGACCGAACGGCAACGGCAATCCGCTGTTGCAGAGCTTCATCAAGGCTTTCAGGTTCGCCCGCGCTCCGGGACCGTAAACGAGAACCGGGCGCGCGATGACGATCTCGATCCCGTTGATTTCGCGCAGATCGGCTTCCGCCTTCGCCTTGGCACGGCCGTAATCATCACGCGGCTTCAGTGGCATGTCCGGCCTCAGCGGCGACGGGTTTCCCACAATCGTATAGATCGTGGATACAAACACGAAGCGCTTTACGCCGGCGGCTTTTGCCTTGGTGGCGAGTTCCACGGCCAGTCGATGATTGACCGCATTGAATGTATCGGCATCCGGTCGTTCTGCGCCAGTGCGGTGAGCAAGTGCTGCACAATGAACAACCGTTTCAACACCTGAGAAATATGGATCAGACAGTTCATTCCGGGACAGAGGCAGGACTTCATGCCCTTCCCCGATTAGCACTTGAGTGAGTGCGCTTCCGATAAAACCACCCGCTCCGGTGACCGCTATCTTCATCCTCAGCGTTCCGGCTGTTCGCTGCCCGCCAGAACCTGAGCGGCAAGCGTGCGCGTGATGCGGCTTTTCTGCTCAAGTGCCGCCCGGTCAAGCTTGTCGACGATCTGGATCGCAGACAGAAGCGAGCGCTCGATCCGGCTCACCAGATAGGCGACGACATGCGGCTCGACGCTTACCTGCCGGTCCGCGAAGAGTTTGTGAATAACGCCGGAAAGCAGCAGATCGTCCGGTTCCGAAATTTCCACGACGGTTGCAGCCTTGAGGCGCGAGGCAAGATCGGGAAGCTTTACGTTCCAGTTGGCTGGCCACAGACGGGAGGTCATGAGCAGGGAAGGCCCAACCCCCTGAGCCGCATTCTGCCGAACGCTGTTGATGAGATGGAAAAGTCCGGTTTCATCGAAAGGCGCAGCACCTATATCGTCGATCAGCACCGGATATTCGGCAGCGCCGTTTACAGCTTCCTCGGTAATGTTCGTGGGGTCTACCAGAAGTGCACCTGTTCCGGCGCGCCAGATTTCCGCCAGATGCGTCTTGCCTGATCCCGTCGGCCCGGCAAGGATCGTGACAGGCGACAGCCAGTTCGGCCAGCGATCGATAAGATCGACAGCGGCACGGTTAGAACCCGTGACGATCATGTCTTCCCGATGATAACCGGGCTGATGCTCAAGATTCAACGGAATCTGGCGCGGTGCCTCACGCATCGCGGCCTCCTGCAAATCCCGTTTCAAACCTTGTCCGGTTACGACCCAATCTCATTTCTCTTTGCCTGCATTCTCGCCTGCCTCGATCAGCGGCCCGGCGTCGGGGTTTGGCTGATGGTAGGCAGGATCATACATCGGTGAATGGAGATAGCTATTCAATGCGAACCGCACAAGCACCCCGACTGCAGCCGCTGCGGGCACTGCCACCAGCATTCCTGTAAAGCCGAACAGCGAGCCGAAGGCAAAAAGAGCGAACATAAGCCAGACCGGATGAAGCCCCACGGACGAGCCGACGAGCTTCGGCTGGAGGATGTTTCCTTCCACAAACTGACCAAGGAAAAACACACCCGCGACGGCACAGATCATGATCCAGTCAGGCCAGAACTGGACCAGCGCCACACCGATGGCGAGCGCCAGACCAACAAAGGAACCGATATAGGGAATAAAGCTGATGAGACCGGCAAAAAAGCCGATCAACAGGCCGAAATTAAGTCCGGTCAGCGTGAGACCGATGGCGTAATAGGTTCCCAGAATGAGACAGAGCGTTCCCTGCCCGCGAATGAAACCGGCGACGGCGGCATTCATCTCGCGGGCGATGCGGCGCACGGTATGAAGCTGGCGGCGCGGCACCCATGAATCGATGCTGCTGACCATGCGGTCCCAATCCAGAAGCATGTAGAATGCAACCACCGGAGTGACGACGAAAAGCCCCGCAATATCGATCAGCGATTTCCCCGAATTCCACAGGGATTGAAGCAAGGTCGACATGAACCCGGCGCCCTGCTGGAGCAGAGAACTCAGATTCTGCTGAATGACCGAACTGTCAATACCGATATATTTCTTCAGCCATTGCGAATCTTCGTTTGCCAGAAGCGACTGAAGTTGTGTGATGTAGTCTGGAATTTTAGAAATGAAGTCAGCTAGCTGGGTTGCCAAGATCGGCACAATAATCATCAGGCCGACTACCAGCGCCATCAGGAAGATGAGCAGGATGACGATTGTGGCCGTAAGCCGGGACAAGCCGAAACGTTCCAGCCTGTCTGCGACAGGGTCGAGGAAATAGGCCAGCGCCATGCCCGCAACAAAAGGCAACAGCACTGAACTGAATACGATCAGGAACAGAACGAAGACCGCGACGGTCCCCACCCAGAACATCGCCTGACGGCGCACCGAAGAGCCGGTCAGCGCGCCGACTTCCACATTGACGTGGATATCACCATCCCGAACTGTCGCTTCCGACTGACGGATCGTTCGGCTGGCGCTCGTGCGCGTGGGTGTCGGTTTCTTGACCATGTGCATCTATTTCCAGGAAACGAATTGGATAGAGCCAGTCCTGATAGCAGAATGGCGTTACGGATATCTTAGTGCGAACGGGAACAAGTTAGAACGGTTACTGAGGATTGCAATGTCTGTGCGAAAAGCCTGACGAAACACAACCTTCTATCGAGTTATGGACGGTGCTTTACGATTTCAGGCAGAATCCTGCACTGTTTCGCTCTTTTCGAGCCTTGTGGCCTTGCAGGCAGCGCCGTCTCGTGCCATTGCGCGCACATTCTCTGTTTATCGCATTTTTCTTGAGCAAAACCGTTACACGCTTTTGCCGAAAATGCATTAAACAGCTGCGTGGATAAGCACCCAATTTCAGGAGCAGGCCATGACCATGGAAAATAAGCCCGCCGATAAGCCTGTTGGCCAGAACGGCCTGACCTATGCGCAGGCTGGTGTCGACATCGATGCCGGGAACCTGATGGTCGAGAAGATCAAGCCGCTCGTGCGCTCCACGCGCCGCCCCGGTGCGGATGGCGAGATCGGCGGTTTTGGCGGGCTGTTCGACCTCAAGGCTGCTGGCTTCAAGGATCCGGTACTCGTTGCCGCCAATGATGGTGTCGGCACCAAGCTGAAGATCGCCATCGATGCCGACAAGCACGACACGGTGGGCATTGATCTTGTTGCCATGTGCGTCAACGATCTCGTCGTTCAGGGTGCTGAACCGCTTTTCTTCCTCGACTATTTTGCGACCGGCAAGCTTTCGCCGGATCAGGGTGTCGATATCGTTGCGGGTATCGCAGAAGGATGCCGACAAGCCGGTAGCGCACTGATAGGCGGTGAAACCGCTGAAATGCCCGGCATGTATCGCGACGGCGATTATGATCTTGCCGGTTTCGCTGTTGGTGCGGCTGAACGCGACCGTCTGCTGCCGCGTGGCGATATCGCCGAAGGTGATGTCATACTCGGCCTTGCTTCGTCCGGTGTTCATTCCAACGGATTTTCACTGGTACGCCGCATCGTTGAACTCTCCGGCCTCGGCTGGAAGTCCGATGCCCCGTTCCAGCCGGGCGCAACACTCGGTGAAGCGCTGCTCACCCCAACACGTATTTATGTGAAGCCCCTCCTCGCTGCGATCCGCGCTTCAGACGGTATCAAGGCGCTGGCCCACATCACTGGCGGCGGTTTTCCCGACAATATTCCGCGCGTTCTGCCGGACGGTCTCGCTGCCGAAATCGATCTTACGTCGATTTCCGTTCCGGCGGTCTTCTCCTGGCTTGCCAAGACGGGCGGCGTCGAGCCGAACGAAATGCTGCGCACATTCAATTGCGGCATCGGCATGATTGCCGTCGTGAAGCCTGAAAAGGTCGAGGAAGTCGTGGCTGCCCTTGCCGCTGAAGGCGAAAAGGTTGTCACGCTCGGCCAGATGGTGAAGCGTGAAAAGGACGGCGTCGTCTACAAAGGCACGCTTTCGCTATGAGCCGCAAGCGGGTCGTCATCTTCATTTCGGGCGGCGGCTCCAATATGGAGGCGCTGATCCGCGCTGCGCAAGCCGCCGATTTTCCGGCGGAAGTGGTGGCGGTCTTTTCCGACAAGGAAGAAGCTGGTGGCCTTGCCAAAGCAAAGGCTGCCGGTATTGCGACACAGGTTTTCAAGCGCAAGGACTTTGCCTCGAAGGATGAGCATGAAGATGCCATTCTGGACGCGCTCGCCGCGTTGAAACCGGATATGATCTGCCTTGCTGGCTATATGCGCCTCTTGTCGGGCCGCTTCATTGCTCCCTATGAAGGCCGCATCCTCAACATTCATCCTTCCCTGCTCCCGCTTTTCCCTGGACTGCATACCCATCAGCGCGCGCTGGATGCGGGCATGAAAGTCGCAGGCTGTACCGTTCATCTGGTCACGGAAGAGATGGATGAAGGTCCGATTCTGGCCCAGGCGGCGGTGCCGGTACATGTTGGCGACGATGCCGAAGCGCTCGCAGCCCGCGTTCTCAAAGCCGAGCATCAACTTTATGCATTGGCTCTTCGCAAATTTGCCGATGAGCAAAACGGCCAGCCGGATATGGCCGATGCGATGGTTTTGAGCGCCTGATGGCGCTCTTTCCATGTTCAACCGCGGCAAATTAATCACAGACGAAGTTTTTTGTTAATAAAACTTTAATTTCCCGCAAAAAGCTCTAATTCCCCTTCGTAACGGAACTTGCTTCGGCAAATCTCGTTAAGGGACGTGTAAGCGTCTCTTTCAATGTGTGTTTTAGAAGAGGACAAGGACATGTCTCTCCGTTTTTCGACTTCCTTCCTTTCGGCAATGGCCGTCATTTCAGGCATTGCGGTCACGGCTCCAGCCATTGCTGCCGACTACGTAGCTCCTCCCGCTTCGGGTCGCACCCAGCCGCGCTCGGAAGTCGGCACGCTGTCCTGCGATATCTCCCCTGCCATCGGCGTCATCATCGGCAGCCAGCAGGATGTGGACTGCGTATTCAGCCCAGCCCGTGGACGTGGTCCGGCTGAGCGTTATACAGGGACGATTACCAAGCTCGGTATCGATGTCGGCTTCATCAATGGCGGTCGTGTCGCCTGGGCTGTGTGGGCTCCGACCGTTCGTCCCGAAGGCGCTCTTCAGGGCCGTTATGTCGGCGCATCTGCCAATGCCGCGATCGGCGTCGGCTTCGGCACCAACATCCTGACCGGCGGTTCGTGGAAGACGATTTCGCTTCAGCCGATCTCGCTTCAGGGCCAGCGTGGCCTGAATGCAGCTGTGGGTGTTTCCAAGCTGAAACTGCGTTACGCTGGCTAACGAGCAGTGCGAATAAACAACAACGCCGGGGCGCATATATAGTTTATATATGCGCCCCGGCGTTGTTGGATAAATATTTATGAGTTTATTTTTCGAATCCAGATCTTGGTATCGTGCACCGCCAGCCCGCCATAGGGTGCGGCAGGTTCAGCGCCGATCAATATATTGATCCCCTCGCCGCGCTCGAATGTCGAATTCGGGAAAATGCCCTCCGACACCGCGACACCACGCTTTTGCCCGGCACGCAGCACGGCATGAAGCACCAGCTCGCCACGATGATTGCCGATCTCGATCCGCTCACCATTCTCGATGCCAAGCTCAGCCGCGTCATCAGGATGAATAAGCAATTCTGGCCGGATTTCCTTGGCGAGCGATGTCGGTGTCTCGGCAAAGGTCGAATTCAGGAAGTTATGCGCCGGTGAGGTCGTCATGCGGAAGGGATGCTCGGCATCCGCCGTTTCGATCACTTCCCAATGGTCTGGAAATTCCGGTATCGACTGGAAGGGTCCCTGCAGCCCCATGACTTCCGGCGGCTTGTTCGGCGACGGGCTTCCGGTCCAGTCAGGACGAAAGCGGAACTTGCCATCCGGCCATTTGAAGCCATTGATATAATGCGCTTCTTCGAAGGGCGGCTGCAGATCGACAAAGCGCTTTTCCTTCAATTCGTCGAATTGCGGCAGGTCGCTATTGGCATTCATGTTGTCGATCAGCGTGCGCTCGTCGAGATCAAAACCCGGCAGATGCGCAACGCCGAGACGTTTCGCCAATTCGTTGATAACGAAAATATTCGGGCGCGCATCGGCAAGAGGCTCGATCAGCTTCGGTCCCAGAACCACATGCTGCTGTCCACCGCCGCGATAGATATCGTCATGCTCAAGGAATGTCGTCGCAGGCAGGACGACATCGGCCATCTTCGCCGTATCGGTCATGAACTGTTCGTGCACTGCAACGAAAAGATCCTCGCGCGCGAAACCTTTGCGAACCAGCCTCTGTTCCGGCGTCACATTCATCGGGTTGGTGTTCTGGATCAGCATCGCCATGACGGGTGGGCCGCCATAAAGAGCCTCACTGTCACCGGTGAGAATACGACCGATCTTCGACTGATCGAGAAAACGAAGACCTACATCCTGCATGGCGCGACCTTCGATCTCGCGCTTGTCCATCTTGAAGATGCCTGAGTTCGAGTGGAATGCACCACCGCCTTCATAAAGGAAAGCGCCTGTCACACAGGCAATCGAAGAAGCTGCGTGCATGTTCACCGCGCCGTTGCGCTGGCGGGTGAAACCATAGCCGAGACGGAAATAGGTGCGCTTGGTCTTGCCGACGAGATGGGCAAATGCCTCGATCTCTTCGACGGACAGGCCGGTGATGGCGGCCGCCCATTCCGGTGTCCGGGTTTGAAGATGCGCTTCCAGTCCTTTCGGATCATCGGTGTAGCGCTCCAGATAATCCCAGTCTGCAAGGCCATCACGGAACAGCACATGCATGACCGCGCAGGCAAAGGCGCCATCCGTACCCGGTTTCAGCACAATGCCCATATCCGCCTGCCGGACGGTCGCATTGGCATAAACATCGATGACGACGATCTTTGCGCCGCGTTCCTTTCGCGCCCGAACCGCGTGGGTCATCACATTGACCTGCGTGGCGGCGGCATTGGTGCCCCAGATCACCACCACATCTGCCTTTGCCATTTCACGCGGATCGGGACCGGTCAGGCTTCCTGTTCCCGCAAAATAGCCAGTCCAGGCCATATTGGTACAGAAACTGTCGAACTGGTTGGAATAGCGCTTGGCGAAACGCAGACGATTGATCGAGTCGCGCTGCACCAGCCCCATCGTGCCAGCATAGTAATAGGGCCAGACGCTTTCGCTGCCAAACTCATGCTCGGCTTTCAGGAAGCGCTCGGCAATGAGATCAAGTGCTGCTTCCCATGAAGCTTCCTTCCACTGCCCCGCGCCTTTCGCACCGGCACGAACCAGCGGATGCTTGAGGCGGTCGGGATGATGGACACGCTCGGCATAGCGCGCGACCTTGGCGCAGATGACGCCAGCCGTGTAGCTGTTGTCCTTTGCGCCGCGCACGCGCCCTATGGTGCGCTCATCGAGGATTTCGACATCGAGTGCGCAAGTTGACGGACAGTCGTGCGGGCAAGCCGAATGACCTGTTTTGATGTTCGAGATGGGAGCGTGCTGGTTCATGTTACTTTATTATCTCAAGCCACTTCGCACAGAAACGAATTTCTGCCGGAAGATTGTCACTGTGACGAAATAAATTTTCACGACAGGCGGAGCGAAATCGCACCAAGAACAATAAGACCGGCAGCGATGAAACGCGGCAAGCCAACCTTTTCCTTCAATACCACAGCCGAGATGAGTACGCCGAAGAGGATAGCCGTTTCGCGAAGCGCCGCCACGACGGCAATCGGAGCCATGGTCATCGCCCAAAGTGCCAATCCGTAGGAACCGAGGGTTCCGACACCGCCAATCATGGCCGGTCGCCAGTGATTGCGCAGATATTGGATAAACCTGTTCGGTTCACGATAAAGAGCCCAGCCTGCCAGCGGCATGGCGTTCATCAGGAATAGCCACAGCGTATAGGAAATCGGTGCGCCCGAGACACGAACACCGAGGCCATCAATGATCGTATAGCTTGCAATGAAGCCCGCATTCGCGAGCGCAAGCAGCGCCGTGCGACTTGAGGCGCCACGATTTCTGCGGCGGGCATCCAGCGCCATCGCAAGAACACCGGAACAGATCAGCACGATCCCAAGCCAGCTTTGCCAGCCCATAACCTCGCCGACCAAGGGGGCACTCACCAACGCCACCAGCAAGGGCGGCGTGCCGCGCATAATCGGATAGGCTTCGCTCATGTCGCCCGATTTATAAGCCGCGGCCACGAGCGACATGTAGAATACCTGCGTGACGGTTGAAGCAACTATGTAGCCCCAGCTTGCCGGGTTCGGCAGTGGCAAGAATGGCAGGATAAAAAGAGCAATCAAACCGGCTGCACCGGTTACACTGGCTGCGCCGAAGAACTTGTCTCCGCTTCCCTTTACAATTGCGTTCCAGCTCGCGTGGAGAAACGCGCCAAAGAGGACGATCAGAAGGACGCCACCAGACATTTCGGGACTCGACTCAAAGCTACGGAGCGGATGATGAAAGTTGTATGTCACATTTGTGACAGGAGAGATATTGCAGGAACGACGCAGACCGGGGTCTTTTTGGATATCACTGCCTCTTGCCGAAAACTGGCCGACATGAAACAAGCGCAACCATGAATTATCGTCACGCCTATCACGCCGGAAATTTTGCGGATGTCGTCAAGCACGTCATCCTGACGCGTCTTGTCGAGTATCTGAAACGCAAGGATCAAGCCTTTCGCGTCATCGACACCCATGCAGGCATTGGCCTCTACGACCTGAAGGGTATCGAAGCAGGCAAAACCGGCGAGTGGATGGGCGGTATCGACCGCATCATGGACGCCGTGAAGAAACGGCAGATCGAGCAGCCCGCGCTTGAACTTCTGGAGCCTTATCTCGCCGCTGTCCGTGCGGTCAACAACGGTGAAAAGCTTCGCCATTATCCGGGTTCGCCGCTTGTCGTCCGGCATTTGCTGCGCAAGCAGGATCGCCTGTCCG
This sequence comes from Brucella lupini, assembly GCF_002252535.1. NCBI lineage: Bacteria > Pseudomonadati > Pseudomonadota > Alphaproteobacteria > Hyphomicrobiales > Brucellaceae > Brucella > Brucella lupini. The sequence goes on along the minus strand of NZ_NNRN01000051.1, from coordinate 63,236 downwards.
CACTGGAACTGCATCCGCAGGACTCCACCAAGCTGGCAAAACTTTTCGACGGTGATTATCAGGTCCGCGTGACGGAGCTCGACGGCTGGCTTGCGCTGGGCGCCCACCTTCCGCCCAAAGAAAAACGCGGCATGGTTCTGGTTGACCCGCCTTTTGAAAAGGATGGCGAATTCGATCGTCTGGTCGACGGTCTGGCCAAGGCCTACAAGCGCTTCGGCGGCGGCATCTATGGACTGTGGTATCCGGTGAAAGATCGCAAGGAAACAGAACGGTTCACCCGGCAGCTGCGAGAAACCGGCATTCCAAAGATCATGCAGATTGAGCTTGCGATTCGTGCACCGTCCACTGAACCACGCCTTGATGGCACCGGCATGATTGTCGTTAATCCGACCTATACACTCGAAAGTGAGATGCAAACCCTGCTTCCCTGCCTTACCAAGCTTCTGGCCGAGGAGAAAGGGAGCAATTTCAGCATCAAGTGGGTGCGCAGCGAGACGGATCGCACTTGACCCGCGCGAATTGCTGACAGAAACTGCGCCTCAACGCTTCGGCTATCACAGATTAGAGCGGGTGCGAGCTCGCAATTTGGGACAGGACAGAGATATGCAACGAACCCTGGAACGTATCGGACAGTATTCACGCGCAGCCCTGTTTGCTGCGTCTGTCCTTCCCCTGACGCTTGTGTCTCTGCCGGCCAGTGCCGCAGACTATCTCACTCCTGCTCCAGCAGGCGTTGCCGATGCAGGCGCTTGCAGCCAGCAGAGCGTTTTGCGCTCGGTGGTTTCCGATTTTGGCTATCAGGTACGTCATGTCCCGAACCTGCCGCAGGTCGGTATTTCGGCGATGAGCGATGTTCAGCTGACACGCTATGAGCCGAAGACCAATCCGGCCCAGATCGAACGTACCTATTGCAAGGCAACCGCCGTTCTGACCGACGGTCAGTACCGTTCGGTCTGGTATATGGTCGAAGAAGGTCAGGGCTTTGCCTCGATGGGCCGCAACGTCGAATTCTGCGTCGATGGTTTCGACCGCTGGTATGTTTACGACGCGAGCTGCCGCGTTCTTCGCTAGTGTCTGCTCCAAAAGTCGCCATGCCGGTCTGCAAATGGCAATTTGTCTGCGTTCCGGTGCTCACGTACCTTTAAGTACGCTCCGCTCCGGTACTCGAAAATCACCATTTTCGCCTCGGCCTTTCGCTTTTTGATTCAGACACTGAAGCCTTGAGCAACGATTGAGTGGAGGGCATATGCTGCGGAATTTTGGTGCAGCTGCGTTTACGTTGCTCGCAGCGGCAGTTGCGAGTGTTTTGGCAGTCGCACCAAGCCATGCTGATGACGTTGCGGGCGAGTTCGACTTCTACGTCCTCGCCCTCTCCTGGTCGCCGAGCTATTGTGCCTCCGAAGGCCCCCGCGCCAACAAGCAGCAATGTGGAACCAACCGTCCTTTCGGTTTCGTGGTGCATGGTCTCTGGCCACAGAACGAATGGGGCTATCCGGCGAACTGCCAGTTCGACAATGCCCGCAGTCGGGGCAGCTATGTGCCTCGTCCAATCATTTCCCGCCTGTCGGATATCATGCCTTCTGCCGGTCTTGTCGCTTATCAATGGCGCAAACACGGCAGTTGTTCGGGCCTGTCGCAGGACGAATATTTCTCAACGCTGCGTAACGCTTTCGATCAGGTCAACATTCCGCCCAGCCTGCGCAATCTGGCGAGTGGTCGGCGTGTTGATCCCCTTCTCGTCGAAAAAGCCTTTATCGCAGCCAATCCCGGCATGAAGCCGGACGGAATTTCGATAAGCTGCAAGCGGAACTATCTTCAGGAAGTTCGCATCTGCATGACAAAAGACCTGCAATACCGCGCCTGCGGTCAGGTCGATGCCAATGCTTGCCGAAGCCGCTCCGTCATGATGCCCGCCACGCAATAAACTTCACATATCCGGTTTAGGAACGAACGATGACACAGATACTCTATTCGCCTGCTTCGCCCTACAGCGCGAAGGTGCGCATGGCCGCCCACTATGCCGGCATTCCGTTTGAAAGCGTCGTCGTCAACACCTCGGCGGAACCGGAGAACCTCATCCATGCCAATCCACTCGGAAAAATTCCGACGCTGGTGACGGATGATGGCAAATCGGTTTTCGACAGCCGTGCAATCATCCAATATCTGAACCGGGTTTCGGGTAACAAGCTCTTCCCGCGTAATGCCGAAAAGCGCACCGATGCAGAGCGCTATGAAGCCATTGCCGACGGTCTCTGCGACGTGCTTCTGGCACATGTCTATGAACGCCGTATGCGTCCCGAAGAAAAGATTCATCAGCCCTGGCTCGACCTGCAATGGCGCAAGGCTGAACGTGCGCTCGATCTTCTGAACGAAGCACCGCCACGTCTGGCGGGCAAGCTGCATGGCGGTCATATCGCTGTCGCCGCCACGCTGGGCTATCTGGCGCTGCGCTTCGAGGGCAAATGGGAACGTAACCGTCCCAAGCTCAAGCGCTGGATGAAGCGCTTTCAGGAAGTGCATCCGGAACTGACTGAACTGCTGCCGCGCGGTTGACCGGTCTGGAAAGAAAAAACCCCGGATTTTCCGGGGTTCTTTTTTTGCGGCCTATTGCTTGTTGTCGAGCGCCTGCAATATCCGATAGGCAGCCTTTACGCGCTCATCGATCGGATAATTCCGGTTGGCAAGCAGAACAATTCCGGTCTTCTTCGCAGGAATAAAGGCCGCATAAGCGCCAAAGCCGTTGGTTGAGCCTGTCTTATTGATCAGCACATCAGCTGACGGTTGGCGAGGTGTATCGAATTTCTCGATTTTGTGCGACTTCAGCGCCATGTCCGACGAGTTGCCCTCAAGAAGCGTCTTGAGCGCAGTCGGATAGTTGTAGAACTCCCAGCCAAGTCCCTGATTGTTCGCTCCGACATGGTAGTAACCGGTATGCGTTGCGGCGACGGCTTTCTGGAAATCAGGCTCCAGAGATGAGCTGTCGATGTTCAGTTCGACGAAGCGGGCAAGATCAAGCGCGGTGGTCTTGATGCCATAGGCTTGTGCATCCAGCGCCCCGCCCGATACCCGGATCGGCTTGTTGGCTTTGGAATAGCCGTAGGCGTAGTTCTTCATCTGGCTTGCCGGCACATTGATGAAGGTGTTCTTCAGGCCGAATGCAGGCAGAAGCTTTTGCTCCATCAAAACGTCGAACGGCTTGTCCATGCTTCGTGCCGCCAGATAGCCGAACAGGCCGATGCTGGGATTCGAATAGCGACGCTGCGTCCCTGCCGGATAGTCCGGCTTCCATTTCTTGAAATATGCCAGCATCGAACTGTCATCGGTGACAGCATCGGGAAACTGGAGGGGCAATCCGCCCGGCGTGTAGGTCCCAAGATCACGCATGGTGATCTTGTCGAAGCTGCTGCCTGCCAGTTCAGGAGCCCATTTGGTCGCGGGATCGGACAGGGAGAACGCGCCTGTCGCCAGCCCGTAACCGCCAAGCATTGCAGTGAAGGTCTTGCTGACCGAACCGATCTCGAAAATCGTGTCTTCAGTGACTTTTTGCCCGCTTTCTTTCGATGCCACACCATAACCGAAGAAGTGGCTCTTGCCGTCGATGGTTATGGCAACCGCCATGCCGGGGATTTTCTGCTCGGCCATGAGCGGGCGCACCGTTTCATCGACAATACGGCGCAAGTCGCCATCATTCACCTTGCTCGCAGCCAGCGCGCCGCTATTCGGGATAATAGCGGCAGTGGTGAGGAAACCGATCAAAAGTGTCGTAGATTTTCTCATGACAGATAAATAAACCTCATGATTATGCGTTCCGCTGCATCTTTCTCAAGACATAGCCGGTATTGCGCGGTCCATTATATTGAAGCCCGCTTTGCGGGATATATGCCTTTCAGGCCCAGCTTATATACGATGCTTGCGCTGGCGCGACAAACGACGTTATCTAGCACTTGGCATTAGAAAAATTTGGGGCAACATGGTTCGACCGCATCTCCCGCTCAATTCCCTGCGCGCCTTCGAGGCATCGGCGCGCCATCTGAGCTTTACGAAGGCCGCGATTGAACTTTGCGTCACGCAGGCAGCTGTCAGCCATCAGGTCAAGAGCCTCGAAACCCGTCTGAACGTGACATTGTTCGAGCGCCTGCCCCGCGGGCTGATGCTGACGAGCGAAGGAGAAACGCTGCTTCCCACATTAAAGGACGCATTCGACAGGATTGCCGGAACGCTAGAGCGTTTTGAAGCGGGGCATTATCGGGAAATCTTGCGTGTGGGTGCTGTCGGCACCTTGGCCGTCGGCTGGCTACTGCCACGTTTGCGCGATTTTCAGAATCGCTACCCGTTCATCGACCTGCGGCTTTCGACCAACAACAACCGGGTGGATATTGCGGCGGAGGGACTGGATTACGCGATCCGTTTCGGGAGCGGCGCCTGGCACGGCATCGACGCAACCCGATTATTGGAAGCGCCCCTGTCGCCACTTTGCATCCCGGAACTGGCGCGCGAATTGCGAACACCGGTCGATCTCGCACGACATACTTTGCTGCGCTCCTATCGTGCCGATGAATGGACGCAGTGGTTTGTGGCAGCAGGCGTCACGGGCGACATGCCCCTGCCGCGAAGCATCATGTTTGATTCGTCGCTCGCGATGATGGAAGCCGCCATGCAGGGAGCGGGCATTGCGCTTGCCCCGCCACTGATGTTCTCCCGGCAATTGCTGTCGGAAACCATTGTCCAGCCGTTCGAGACGACGGTGACGATGGGCAGTTACTGGCTGACAAGGCTACAGTCGCGGACGGAAACGCAAGCGATGGCCGCATTTCGCGACTGGCTGACAGATGCCGCGAACAACTGAGCTAAACAGCGCAACAAAAAACCGGGCAGTTGCCTGCCCGGTTTTCCGTGTTCAATTATCAGATAATTAGAACTTGTAGCCAACGCCGACGCGGATGTCGTGGGTGTCGAGCTTGTTACGAACCGATTCGTTGCCGAGGTCGTAGGTCTTGTTACCGAACTGGGTGTAGCGGTATTCAACGCGGCCCAGGATGTTGTCCGTGAGCTTAGCTTCCAGACCGGCACCAGCAGTCCAACCAACGCGGAACTTGCTTTCGTCGTCAAAGCCATTGTCAAGCTTGACCTGCGAACCGGCAACACCAGCCGTGATGTACGGCATAACCGGGTTCAGGTCGTAGCCGAGACGTGCACGCAGCGAGCCTTCGAAGCCCTGCTTAACTTCCAGACCGTCCTTGGTCTTCTTGGCCCAGGAGTAGCCGGCATCGCCTTCAACACCGTATACGAACTGGTCCTGCTGGAAGTTCCAGCCAGCGTAAGCGCCAGCCTTCATATCGTCAGGCTTAACGGTGCCTACGGTGTCGGTCTTGGCCTTGTTCCAGCCGTAGCCGAGGTACAGACCGGTGTAGCCACCAGCCCAGCTGTACTGCGGAGCCATTTCGACCGGAGCCGGAACAGGAGGCTGTTCCTGAATGGCATCAGCAGCGAAAGCAGTCGCAGAGAACGGCAGCAGCGCAGCCGAGGCGATTACGAGAGACTTAAGAGTGCGCATAGCATTCTCCTTACACAAATTACCTTTAGCGCGGTCCCTTATCGGGCGGACGATGTTGGGAGCAAATCGTCCATGCCGCGCTGACAGGATCGACATATCGGCGGTAATTGCGGCACGAAATGCCCGCTTCTGGGGAGAAAACCTGACGAGAACATGGCAAAAATACGATGTTGCATTATCGCAACGCCGAATTCAGCCACCTATATAGTGGGATAACGTCGATTGCAGTGACGGCAACGCGCGGCGAAGTGACACGAAGCCGCTGAAATCTCTACAAATTTGTCAGTTGTGAACATTGCGGGCGCTGTTTTTAGCTGCAATCTTCCGACCGAAATGGCATGAAATCGATTGAAGAATCTCGATAAGAAAGTGTTTACCGTGTTGAACGATCAAGAGCCTCGCCTGCTTGCTAAATGCCCGGTTCTGGTCACCGGCGGCGCACGGCGCATTGGGAAGGCAATTGTCGAAGACCTCGCCGCCCATGGCTTCCCGGTCGCCATACACTATAATCACTCCATCGATGAAGGCGCCGCCCTTGCAGCGTCCATAAATGAACAAGGCGGCAAAGCCTGTGTCGTGCGCGCAGACCTTTCGTCCGAATCTGATATTCGCAATCTTGTGCAAGATGCGTCGCGCCATATCGGGCCGATCCAGCTCCTCGTCAATAATGCATCGCTCTTTGAAGATGACCGTATCGGCCAACTGGACATGACGCTGTGGGACAAGCACTTTGCCATCCACCTCAAGGCGCCTGTCCTGTTGGCTGAAGAAATGGCAAAAGCTCTGCCCGATCGTGAAGAAGCGCTTGTCGTCAATGTCATCGACCAGCGCGTCTGGAAGCTCAATCCGAACTTCTTTTCCTACACGCTTTCAAAGACGGCCCTCTGGAATGCCACCCGAACGATGGCACAAGCGCTTGCTCCGCAGATTCGGGTCAATGCAATCGCACCTGGTCCAACATTGCCGAGCGAACGGCAGAAGCCAGGCGATTTCGAACGGCAGGTCGAAAAACTTCTTTTGCAGCGTGCGCCGGAATTGTCGGAATTTGGGCGTACTGTTCGCTATTTCTGGGAAAGCCGCTCCGTCACCGGCCAGATGATCGCACTTGATGGCGGACAGCATCTGGCATGGGAAACCCCGGATATTGCAGGAATCACCGAATGACCGGAAACCGCAAGAACAATGAGGATGCCGTTGCAAACCTGCCGTCAGATGACGAGCAGGATGTGGCCGGTATTATCATTGGTGATGCGGAAGCCGACGATGATGACGAGACCGACGATATAGTCGACGTTCCTGCCTCGCCGTCCGCTGCCGATTCCATTCAATGGGATTCTTCAGATGGCCTGCCGGACATTGAAGGCCTGAGCGGTCAGGACATCATCAATGCTTTCGTGAAGCGCCTGCCGAACAATCCGGGCGTCTATCGCATGTTCAACAGCGATGGTGACGTGCTCTATGTCGGCAAGGCACGCAATCTCAAGAAGCGCGTCTCCAATTATGCGCGCGGGATCGGCCATTCGAATCGCATCACCCGGATGATCCGCGAAACGGTGACGATGGAATTCGTCGTCACCCGGACAGAAACCGAGGCCTTGTTGCTGGAAGCAAATCTCATCAAGAGATTGCGTCCGCGCTTCAACGTGCTGATGCGCGATGACAAGTCGTTTCCCTATATTCTCCTGACTGGCGACCATCGGGCACCCGGCATTTTCAAGCATCGCGGTGCACGGTCCCGCAAGGGAGACTATTTCGGCCCATTCGCCTCTGCCGGTGCTGTCGGTCGCACGATCAACGCGCTTCAGCGCGCCTTTCTGTTGCGGACATGCACGGATTCGGTTTTTGAGACACGCACCCGTCCCTGCCTTCTCTTTCAGATCAAGCGTTGCTCCGGCCCCTGCACGCACGAGATCAGCGATGAGGACTATGCCGAACTCGTCAACGAGGCCAAGGCGTTTCTGTCCGGCAAGAGCCAGTCGGTAAAAGACCACCTTGCAACGGCAATGCAAGCCGCATCGGCTGATCTCGATTTCGAACATGCAGCGGTTTACCGGGATCGCCTGGCTGCGCTTTCACACGTCCAGTCACATCAGGGTATCAATCCACAGACGGTCGAAGAGGCTGACGTTTTCGCCATACATCAGGAAGGTGGCATGACCTGCATTCAGGTTTTCTTCTTCCGTACTGGCCAGAACTGGGGCAATCGCGCCTATTTCCCCAAAGCGGACAGTTCGCTCGGCCCGGCAGAGGTTCTGGGGGCATTCCTGTCACAGTTCTATGACGACAAGCCATGTCCGCGTCTGGTTCTCTTGTCCGAAACGGTTGAGGAGCAATCGCTTATTGCCGAAGCGCTCTCGACGCGAGCGGGCCATAAGGTGCAGGTCAACGTTCCACAGCGCGGCGAGAAGAAAGACCTTGTCGATCACGCCCTGACCAATGCGCGCGAAGCGCTTGGACGGCGGCTTGCCGAAACATCGTCACAGGCGCGCCTGTTGCAAGGCATGGCTGAGACCTTCGGCCTGTCCCAGCCCCCGCGCCGCATCGAGGTCTACGATAACTCGCATATCATGGGCACGAATGCCGTCGGTGGCATGATCGTCGCCGGGCCGGAAGGCTTTGTCAAAAACCAGTACCGGAAGTTTAATATCCGCTCGACTGACATTACGCCGGGCGACGACTTCGGCATGATGCGCGAGGTTATCGAGCGGCGCTTCTCACGGCTGGTCAAGGAGCATGGCACGCCGGAAGAGCCCGCTGACGGAGAAGTAACCGATACATTTCCCGCATGGCCCGATGTCATTTTGATCGACGGCGGTCAAGGCCAGGTCGGTGCAGTCAGGCAGATTCTCGGGGAGCTTGGAATCAGCCATCTCGTCAATGCAATCGGTATTGCCAAGGGCGTCGACCGTGAAGCGGGGCGCGAGCGTTTCTTCGTGGAAGGCAAACAGGCCTTCACGCTGCCGCCGCGCGATCCTGTGCTCTATTTCATCCAGCGCCTGCGCGACGAAGCGCACCGGTTTGCCATCGGCACACACCGCGCGCGTCGCAAGAAGGAAATGGTCAAGAATCCGCTCGATGAAATTGCGGGAATCGGCCCATCACGCAAGCGTGCCCTGCTGCACCATTTCGGGACTGCAAAAGCGGTTTCCAGAGCCGCGGTTGCCGATCTGATGCAGATCGAAGGCATCTCGGAAGCCATGGCCAAGACGATTCACGATCATTTTCGTGACAGATGACGCAATTTTGTCCGGGATTTATGCACAAGCGTCATTAGGTCCCGGCAGAACATATTCGCAGGTGTTGATTTTATCGGTCATCCCTGTTGATGTGCGCTAACAACGACGTGGCGGAACAATGCAGAAAAATCATACCCTCTCCTTGCCCAATATCCTCACTTACGGCCGGATCATCGCCGTTCCCCTTGTGGTATTGTGCTTCTTTGTCGAAGGGCGGCTGGAATCAAGCGATTTCGCCCGATGGACAGCTCTGGGATTGTTTATCGTCGCCAGCATTACAGACTTTTTCGACGGTTACCTCGCCCGCATCTGGAAGCAGACATCGACCATCGGTCGCATGTTGGACCCGATTGCCGACAAGCTGCTCGTATCCGCCATCCTGCTGCTTCTGGCAGCTGATGGCACGATCGCCGGCTGGACGCTGTGGGCCGCAATCATCATCCTTTGCCGCGAAATCCTTGTTTCGGGGTTGCGTGAGTATCTTGCCGAACTGAAGGTCAGCGTTCCCGTCTCCCGTCTCGCCAAATGGAAGACGACAGCACAAATGGTTGCTCTCGCATTTCTGCTCGCAGGCCCTGCTGGTGACAAAGTCGTGCCCTATGTAACCGAAATGGGTATTGTCCTGCTTTGGATATCGGCTCTTCTGACGCTTTATACGGGCTGGGACTATTTCAAGGCGGGCCTCAAACACGTAATGGATTGATCCAATGACGGTAAAACTCGTCTATTTTGCATGGGTGCGCGAGAAAATCGGCAAGGGTGAAGAGTTAATCGAACTTCCCTCGCCCAAAACGACAGTGGCTGACCTGATCAGCCACCTGAAATCGCGCGGTGATGAATATGAAGCCGCCTTCGAGCACGAACATGTCATCCGTGCCGCGATCAATCAGGAACATGCCGAGCACGTTGAACTCGTGAATGACGGCGATGAAGTTGCGCTCTTTCCGCCCATGACGGGAGGATGAAGTGAGCGGGCAAGAGCATTTCCAGCAAAAGTGCGGAGCGGTTTTGCGTAGGATAATGCGTAAAAGAAAAACATAGGCCATTTTCAATGATTCAAGCAAAACTGGAAATGCCCTAATGACATGCCCACTTTTCGTCGGCATAAGAAGTGAAGACTTCGACACGGCAGCGGAACTGCGCAAGCTTGAGCATGGGCGCACGGATATCGGCGCTATCGTCACCTTTACCGGGTTGTGTCGCGATGAAAGCGGCTCGCTTTCCGCTCTGGAACTGGAGCATTATCCGGGCATGGCCGAAGCTGAAATCACCCGCATCGCCCGACAGGCCATCGAGCGCTGGCCGATAACAGCCCTCACGATCATTCACCGTTATGGACTCATCAAACCGGGCGAAAACATCGTTCTGGTTGCAGCAGCGTCGTCGCATCGACATGCGGCTTTCGAGGCCGCCTCATTCCTGATGGACTACATGAAAACCGACGCCCCCTTCTGGAAGCGGGAACATCTCGCAGATGGTTCGGTTGGTGGCTGGGTGTCGTCCAAAGAGGAAGACGAAAAGATCCGCGAACGCTGGAAACAGTCGTAATCTTTCGATTGCCAGCTATTCTGTTGATCTCTATTTCTCATTTTAATCGTGAATTAACTATTTAACCCCCTAGAATAATGGCTAATTTAGGTGGTGTGTTCTTGCGCTGCCACAATTTTCACATGAAGATTTCGCTAATGTCGGCATGATGAATCAGACGCTGACAAGCGATAATGAAAGACAGATTGGAAACCGCATCAGCGCCATCTGTCTTGCAACAGATGACGCGTGCGGGAACGGAAGTTTCGGGCTTTGACGATGCGAAATGGACTGGCAAAAACCCTTTCAATTGCTGCGGCACTCGTGGTCGGCATTGGCGCGCTTGGTGGCGCTGCCTTATTCCTGACCACGTCGATGCCGACGAGCAGCATTGCCGCGGAAAAAACCGTCAGCGGCAAGGTGATGTATCGTGAGCGTATCGCGCTGCCACCGGAGGCAAACCTGACGGTTCAGCTTTCCGATGTCTCGCTGGCCGACGCTCCTTCCAAAGTCATTGGCGAAACGCGGATTGAATCCGTTCAGGGATCGCCGATCCCGTTTGCCATCAATTTTGATACGGACCAGATTCAGCCCGGTCATACCTATGCCCTGCAGGCGCGCATTTCGGCAGGCGATACGCTATGGTTCGTCAATGACGAGCGCTATACCATCGATCCGGAGAACCCCGGAGAACCGGCAGAAATCAAGGTTGTGATGGTTCGCAAGAGCGGTGATGAAGGCGTTGCCATCGGCATCGAGGGCAAGGACTGGCTCGCGGAAGACATTCAGGGCGGCGGCGTGATCGACAATGCCCAGACGACGCTGACGGTTTCGAGCGACGGTGCCGTCAGTGGCTCAGGCGGCTGCAACCGTTATTTCAGCAAGGCGGTCGTGACCGGGGAAAACATTTCCTTTGCCGATATCGGATCGACCTATGTCCAGTGCCCGCCTGCCCTCATGAACCAGGAACGCAAGTTCCTCGATGTGCTCGGCAAAACCAAGTCCTACAAGATCGACATGGGCAAGCTTGTTCTCTTCGATGACGAAGGGAAAGAGATGGCAAGGCTCGCACAGAGCCTCTGAGATTTGCTTCTGCGCGTCATCTCACCCAACAAAAAAGCCCGGTCAAACCGGGCTTTTTCTTTGAATTCTCGTTGGGATTAGCCGACGATTTCGGTGCCCGAGAACCAGTAAGCAATTTCTTCTGCAGCGGTTTCCGGAGCGTCGGAACCGTGAACCGAGTTTTCGCCGATCGACAGGGCGAATTCCTTGCGGATGGTGCCTTCGTCGGCGTTGGCCGGGTTGGTTGCACCCATGACTTCGCGGTTCTTGGCGATGGCGTTTTCGCCTTCCAGAACCTGAACGATCGTTGGGCCGGAAGACATGAATTCAGTCAGTTCGCCGAAGAACGGACGATCCTTGTGAACAGCATAGAAGCCTTCAGCTTCACGCAGGCTCATCCAGACGCGCTTCGAAGCGACGACGCGCAGGCCAGCTGCTTCGAGCTTGGCGGTGATTGCGCCGGTCAGGTTGCGGCGGGTCGCATCGGGCTTGATCATGGAGAAGGTACGTTCGATTGCCATTATGACACCTTGTTCGCTGGGAAATTTCAGAAAAGTGAGGCTCTATACCGTCGATAGGCCTAATTGCCAAGAGGCCACACCATTTTGAACACATCGCATACCGCCTAGCAGCTTGAGACGACGGAAATTTGAAGGCATAGATAATGCCACTCTGATTCAGGCTATCGGGTAGCGGGGAACTTGTATGGAACAGCATTTTCAAATGTTTGCGTGGTACAATCGCTGGGCCAACGAACTGCTCTATGCCGCTGCTGCCGATCTGAGCGACGAGGAATACCGGCTCGATCTTGGGCTGTTCTTCGGTTCGATCCATCGCACGCTCAACCATCTTCTGGTCACCGACCGCATCTGGATGAAGCGGTTTACCGGCGAAGGCGACCATCCAAAGCAACTCGACGCCATCATCACCGACAATTTCATCACGCTGCGCGATCTGCGTCATGCCGAAGATGAACGCATCTGCCGGTATACCGACTCCTTGAACGCCGACAAGCTTGCTGGACGTTTTACCTATACGACCGTTTCGGACATGCGCACGATGAGCCAGCGGCTTGCGCCTTCGCTGGCGCATCTGTTCAATCACCAGACCCATCATCGCGGCCAGATCCACGCGGCATTGACGCGGCTCGGTGCCGACGCTCCGTCGCTCGACCTCTCACAATTCCAGCGAACCGAAGGCGGACGCCGCTTCGCCTGACTGATGTTGATACTTGCGGAAACGCTTCAAGCCGTGCAAAAGCGCTTTCACCATGCTTATCCTTGACGACATCTCCGTACGAATTGCCGGACGCCTCTTGATCGACCACGCCAGCGTAACGCTGCCTGCGGGATCGAAAACCGGTTTCGTCGGCCGCAACGGCACCGGCAAATCCACGCTGTTTCGTGTGATCACGGGCGATCTTGCGCCGGAAACAGGCAGCATCTCGCTTCCGAAAAATACCCGTATCGGTCAGGTGGCGCAGGAAGCGCCCGGCACCGAGGACGCACTGATTGAAATCGTCATGAAGGCGGACAAGGAGCGCACGGCACTTCTTGAAGAGGCTGACACGGCAACCGATCCGCACCGCATTGCGGAAATTCATACACGCCTTGCCGATATCAATGCGCATTCGGCGGAAGCTCGCGCAGGCGCCATTCTGTCCGGTCTCGGTTTCAACGCCGAAGCACAACGCCAGCCTGCGTCCGCCTTTTCCGGCGGCTGGCGCATGCGCGTCGCTCTGGCCGCAGTTCTTTTCGCCGAACCGGACCTGCTGCTCCTCGACGAACCGACCAACTATCTCGACCTTGAAGGCGTGCTGTGGCTGGTCGACTATGTGAAGCGCTATCCGCACACCGTCATCATCATCAGCCACGACCGCGATCTCCTGAACTCGGCGACCAGTTCGATCATGCATCTCGACCAGAAGAAGATCAGCTTCTGGCGCGGCAATTACGATCAGTTCGAGCGCCAGCGTCACGAAATGCTGGAATTGCAGCAGAAGGCCCACGCCAAGCAGGAAGCCCACCGCAAGCACATGGAATCCTTCGTGGAACGGTTCCGTGCCAAAGCCACCAAGGCCCGTCAGGCACAATCGCGCATGAAGGCTTTGGAAAAGCTCAAACCAATCGAGCTTTATGTTGAAAGCAATGTGCAGCCGTTTCGTTTTCCAGACGCTGACAAAAAGACGGCATCGCCTGTCATCGCGCTTGATAATGCCGATGTCGGTTATGTGCCCGGCAAGCCGGTCCTTCGCAATGTGACCTTGCGCATCGACAATGATGACCGCATCGCCCTCCTCGGCTCGAACGGTAACGGTAAGTCAACGCTTGCAAAGCTGATTGCCGGTCGTCTGACGCCGGAAAAAGGCACGCTCACGCTTTCGCCGAGCCTGAAAGTCGCATTCTTCGCACAGCACCAGATGGACGATCTGATTCCTGAAGAAAATGCCATCGAGCATGTGCGCAAGCTGATGCCGATGGAACCGGAAGCGAAGGTGCGCGCGCGCGTTGCGCAGATGGGCCTGTCGACCGAGAAGATGCTGACGCCGGCCAAAGACCTGTCCGGTGGCGAGAAAGCGCGTCTCCTGATGGGACTTGCGACCTTTCATGGTCCCAACCTGTTGATCCTCGACGAACCGACCAACCATCTCGACATCGACAGCCGCGAGGAGCTTGTGCATGCGCTCAACGCTTTCAACGGCGCGGTTATCCTGATTGCCCACGACCGCCATCTTATCGAAGCCACGATGGAACGACTCTGGCTGGTCCGCGAAGGCGGTGTGAAGGCGTTTGAAGGCGATCTCGATGAATACCGGCAGATCGTTCTTGCTGATGCCAAGGGAGAACCGGCTGCCGACCGCGACGATAACGCCAAGGTCAACAAGGCTGAACAGCGAAAGCTCGCCGCCCAGAAGCGCGAAGCCATGGCGCCGCTGCAGAAAAAGATCAAGGAAACCGAAGCCTTGATTCAAAAACTGCAGAAACAGATTCAAGGCTTCTCGTCGCAACTGGAAGACCCGGCGCTTTACGAGAAGGAACCCCAGAAGGCGGTCCGGATCAACAAGGACATGAGCGATACCCGTTCTGCACTTGCGGATGCAGAGGACAAGTGGCTGGAACTTTCCACCGAATATGAAGAAGCTATGGCCGATTAAAAATCGGCCTTCTGTCTTTCAGCAGAGTCCTACGTGAACATAAGCAAGATCACGACCCCCAACAGGATCCAGCCGATGACACGCATGGTAACCGGCAGAGGACGGGGCATGAACCGCACCGCGAGAAGCGCGAAAATGACGGACAGAACGGGAAACCCGAAATAAAGGGCGGCGTAACCGCTCTGCCCTTCAAAGGAAGAGCCGAAGACGCCAAGCTTTTCGAGCGGCATCAGCGCAACCAGCGCTGCAAGAGCCGAAAGCAGCAACAGCAGCAACCTGTCGGAAATTTTGCAGAGCATCGTCATTGGTCAGCTCTGGGGACGCAAACGCGTGCGCATCAAAGCATAAAGACCGAATGCACCGAGGATCAGACCTATGGTCGTATAGACCTCGTCCGGCGTTTCCGCTCCACGACGCAATACGAGATCGGCTTTTGAAAGCTGAAGCCCATCCGTGTTTCCCTGCACCAGACGGAACGCATAAAGCCCTGGAATGACTGGATCGATATCCCCCGCACTCTGGCGCAGAACGCTGCCATCCTGCGGGCGGTCCGTATTGATGGAACCGCTCGTCGAGGCGAAATCGAGCCCCTGAGAGAGAACCGGCTGGCCGTCGCGGCTGACCGCAAGGGTCACCGCCGATCGCCTTTCCGCAGGTACGTAACCCGGCAAAGGCGTTGCATCAATGAACACACGCACCGGCCCATCGTCCGCCGACAGCCTGACTTCTTGTATCTTGAAGCCGCTTTGGCGGTTTTCAAGCATGGTCCAGCGCCCGATTTCGCTGCCAGTGAAATGGCGCATATACCAAGGATAACCGATGGCGAGCCCAAAACCGGCGACGATCATCAAAATGAATAGCACTCGCGTCACGCTTTGCGCTCCCAACGGCGATCGGGCGTCTGCTGCCAGTAAGTCAAGTCGTGGCTCCCCGCCTTGAAATTTTTCCACTGCCCTCGGGCAATATCGAGCTGATCCTGATCGTGGCCGTCGAACATGACGACAAGACGTTCATAGGCATCCGCCCGTTCCAGTCCTGCGCCTTCAACGAGAAAGCGCACCGTCGCTCCATTCGGATTGGCTTCACCGGTCGTCAGCAGAACCGGCTGGTGTTCGGGATGAGGCTCTTTATCGGTGCCATGCGCCACGAAGGACGTATCGGAGAAGGTCCAGAGCAAACCATCCAGCGCATCGCGTCTTTCCTCGCTGACAGTCTGGATCGTGACGCGCCAGCCGCGCCCGAGCGAGCGCTCGACCAGACCGGGCAAGGCCTCATCGAGTGTCGATTCCGTCAGATGGTAGAAGAGAATTTCCGCCATGCACTATCCGTTTCGGGAATGGGTGAAGAAATTGATTCCGCTTCTCCACCCATCCTTTTGTTTGGAAAAGATTTTAGCTTTCAAAATGATCCCGGACAAGGCGGTCCAGCAGGCGGACGCCATAGCCGGAAGCCCATGTCTGGCTATACTCGTTTGCTGGCGACCCCATAGCCGTTCCGGCAACGTCGAGATGCGCCCAAGGGGTTTCGCCGACAAAGCGCTTCAGGAACTGTGCCGCCGTGATCGATCCGCCGTAACGGCCAGCGCTGTTCTTCATATCGGCAAACTTCGAATCGATCATCTTGTCGTATTCGGTGCCGAGCGGCAGGCGCCACAGCTTTTCGCCGGTCAACTGGCCTGCATCATAAAGCTGATCCGCAAGCTCGTCGTCATTGGAGAAGAGGCCGGCGTGATACTGGCCGAGAGCAACCATGACAGCGCCCGTAAGGGTGGCCAGATTGATGATGAAGCGCGGCTTGAAACGGTCATTCGTGTAGTGCAGCGCATCGGCGAGAACGAGACGACCTTCGGCATCGGTGTTGATGACTTCAATCGTCTGTCCCGACATGGATGTAACGATGTCACCCGGGCGCTGGGCATTGCCATCCGGCATGTTTTCAACAAGGCCGATAATGCCGATGGCATTGACCTTTGCCTTGCGTCCAGCCAGAGCGCGCATCAGGCCAGTAACGGCTGCCGCGCCACCCATGTCGCCCTTCATGTCTTCCATGCCAGCGGCAGGCTTGATGGAAATACCGCCCGTATCGAACACCACGCCCTTGCCGACAAAGGCCACCGGCTTTTCCTTGCTCTTCGCGCCCTGCCATTCCATGACAACCAGTCGCGGCGGGCGAACGGAACCCTGTGCCACGCCGAGAAGCGCGCCCATGCCGAGCTTCTTCATTTCCTTCTCACCGAGAACCTCGATCTTCACGCCAAGCTTTTCGAGCTTTTCAGCTTCCTGTGCAAATTCGACTGGGCCGAGAATGTTCGCAGGCTCATTGACGAGATTGCGTGCCTGGATAACGCCGTCCGCAACCGCCTCAGCAACTTCAAAAGCCCGCTTCGCCGTGTGCGGATCAGCGACGCAGATGCTGATCTTGGCAGCGTGTTTCGGATCGCCATTTTCCTCATTGTTCTTGCGCGTCTTGTAGCGCTCGAACTTGTAGGAGCGCAGAATCATACCAAGCGCGAGATCAGCTGCTTCGTCACCGGCAATGGTGGTTTCGGGCAATGCAAGCGTCACCGTTGCGCGCTCGGCTTTACCGATTCGTGAAAATGCAGCGCCGCCGATCTTCAACCAATCGTCATTGCCAAGCTTGCCCGGTTCACCGACGCCGACCAGAACAATCTTGTCGACACCGCTGGACGTGGTTTCGATCGCCTCAGCGGTCTTGCCGAGAGCACCGGTGAATCCGGAAATTTCGGCAATGCGCTTGATCTTTTCCGCACCGCCAGCAGCCTGAGCCGCCTCATCCGCAAAGCCGCCGCCCTTGGCGACGAGGACGATGGACACGCCTTTTTCCGGTGCTGCAAAATCGCTGAAAGAGATCGAAGGACGTTTAGACATGACAACTCCAAGCTTGGTGTCGATTTGAGAATGACACGATTGTGTCGCGACTTTTCCCCACTCATGTGAGACGAATATGGCGAAACAGCAAGAGTTGATGCCAGATTGTCCAGTTTTAGCCCGAGGAAAACCGTGCAGGACACAATTGCAAACCCGTCTTACCTGCTCCGCACAAAAACTGGTTGCCTTGAGCCGACTCATCGCTCATTAACAGGGCCCATTAATGGGAGTAGCAGAGCTGGCATCTTCCTAATGCTTTTAGTAGTCTGTTAACCGCGTTTATTGGGCCAATCTTAGCCAAGCGTCATTAAGTTTAATGATTATCACGAGTGCTGCTGCCCTTTCGGGTGCGCGCTCCTTCAACGGAACCGGGATGTAGACTCCACCTATGCGATTGATTGAGTTGTACATCTTGCGCCGGGTGGCGATCATGTTCCTAGCAGTGCTTGGGGCGGCGGTCGGTATTACCTGGACTGTGCAGGTGCTCCAGCGCATCGACTTTCTGACCACAAGCGGACAGACATTCCAGACCATCATTCAGTTCAGCTCGCTGTTGATCCCGTCGGCCATCCCCCTCGTGATGCCGTTTGCGCTGATTATTGCAATCACCCAGACGCTTTCGACCATGAACCAGGATTCCGAGCTTGTCGTCATCAATGCGTCGGGCGCACCGCGCAGCGCGGTCATGCGTCCAATCCTGATTCTTGCAGCCGTCATTTCCGTCGTCTCGTTTCTCGTCGCCAATTATGTCGATCCCTATGCGCGCATGAACATGCGCGCGATGATTGCCAATGCCAGCGCCGACCTGATGAATGTCATCGTTCAGGAAGGCAACTTCCGGAAACTGGCGGATAATCTCTATATTCAGGTGGCGGAACGACGCCCAGACGGCAGCATTGGCGGGCTTTTCATTGCCGATTCACGCGATCCGTCGCTCGACCTCATCTATTACGCCGCAGATGGCGCGATTGCGTCGACGCCGACTGGCGACATGCTTTTGATGCAGAACGGTGAAGTGCAGCGGCGTGATGTGTCGGATGGCACCGTCTCGATCATCAAGTTCAATTCCTACGCATTCGATCTCAGCCAGTTCGCCTCGGCTGGCGACGATTTCGTTATCTACGCAAAGGATCGTCCGCTTTCCTACCTGTTGAATCCGGACCCGAACGATCCGATCCTTCAGACCCGTCCATTGCGCTACAAGGCCGAATTGCATCGCCGTCTGACGCAATGGCTCTATCCGGTTGTCTTTGCAATGATAGCACTGGCTTTTGCTGGCGATTCCCGCTCGCATCGCGAAGCCCGCGTATCGGCGTCCTTCTCGGCGATCAGCACCGCCCTTCTCGTCTATTGGGCAGGCTATTTCGCGTCCGACCGGGCCGACAAGGATGCAGGTTATATCGTTGTCATGTATCTCGTTCCTGCCGCTGTCATTCTTGTGACGGGCTTTGCGCTCGCTACCGGGCGACGGATCGGCCTGCCGGACAAATGGAACGACCGCATTCTCGACAATTTCGACAATCTGAGAAACAGTGTCTCAGAACGCTATGCCCGTCTCACTGGACGTTCGCGCAATAAAGCCGGAGGTCAGGCATGATTGGCTGGACGCTTGGACGCTATTTCTTCATCCGCTACGTGCAGATCACGTTCTATTTTCTGCTCGGTATCTTTGCATTGTCCCTGCTTCTCGATTTTACCGAGAATGCGAGCAAGCTTTCGAACCTGCCGGACTATTCGGTATGGGCGGCGCTTGGCCTTTCCGCCATGCGCGTTCCGTTCATCATGCAGCAGATGATCCCGTTCGTTGCCCTGTTTTCCGCAATGGCGACGCTCATCTCGCTCAACAGAAAATACGAACTCGTTGTCGCCCGCTCCGTTGGCGTGTCGGCCTGGCAATTCCTTCTGCCTGCCTGTTTCGGCGCTTTCCTGTTTGGCCTTGCCACCATCTTCATCCTCAATCCGTTTGCTGCCTACGGCTTTGCCAAGGCCGACGAGATTGCATCGACATGGAAGACCGGCAAGGTTACCGACGTTTCCGCCTTGCGCGACCCATGGCTTCGCCAGAAAACGGATGAAGGCGAAACCATCATCGGCGCAAAAAGCATTCTGGATCAGGGCGCGACACTTGCCGATGCGACATTCATTCAGTTCGATGAAAAGAAGAACATCAAGGTACGCTACGATGCGCGCACTGCACAGCTGAAGGACGGTCATTGGGAGCTTACCGACGTGACGCGATTCGCGCGCGGCGAAGAACCCCAGAAAATGGCGAGTTTCAAGATAGAGACGCAGCTGCGCCCTGAATATGTAGAAGAGAAGCTCGCGACGCCGGACACGATCCCCTTCACGCAGTTGCGTCACAAGATCGAAGTCGCGCGTTCGTTCGGTTATTCGGCAAACGCATTTGACATGCAATACCAGTCACTTCTGGCATTGCCGGCATTGCTGATGGCGATGACTCTCATTGCTGCAACAGTGTCGTTGAAATTTGTGCGATTTGGTCAGTCAGGAGCGATGATTCTGGGTGGCGTTATCGCAGGCTTCATGCTTTATGTCGTTTCGGTGCTGGTGAAGGCATTCGGGAATGCGGGATTCGTTCCGCCGTTCGTGGCTGCCTGGGTTCCGGTTGTTATCGCGACATTCTTTGGTGTCTCCTTTCTGTTGCATAAGGAGGATGGTTAGTGGGTTTGAGTAACGCCCGCATGGTATTGCCCCATTCGCTCTCGCGTCTTGCGCGCGGGACGGCTTTGGCGTGCGTCCTTGCTTTACCTTTCATTTCTGTCGCAGCCCTGCCCTCTCCTGCATCGGCACAGGACGCTCTCGCATCCAATTATGAGAGCGATCCGAATGCGCGCATGCTTCTGCAAGCAGACGAGCTCGTCTATGATCGCGACATCAATACCGTCACGGCTCAGGGCAAGGTGCGTATCGAGTATGACGGCAACCATCTCGTCGCCGACAAGGTAACCTATAACCAGCAGACGCGGCGCATGACCGCGACGGGTAATGTTGAGATCGTCGAACGCGACGGCAACAAGATCTACTCCGAACATATGGATGTCACCGACAGTTTCCGCGACGGCTTCGTAAACGGCCTTCGCGTCGAGACGACGGATAACACCCGCTTTGCCGCCGAAAGCGCTGAACGCAGTAACGGCGAAATCACGACGTTCAACAATGGCGTCTATACGGCCTGCGAACCCTGCGCGAAGAATCCGGACAAGCCTGTTCTCTGGCAGATCAAGGCGCGCAAGATCATCTGGAACAGCACGACGAAGACGGTTCGTTTTGAACATGGCCGCTTCGAGTTCTTTGGTATGCCACTTGCCTATTTCCCGGCATTCGAGATGGCAGACCCGACAGTGAAGCGCAAGAGCGGCTTCCTGTTTCCGGGTTTTTCCTACAAGGACGATCTCGGCTTCGGCATCAAGAACTCGTATTTCTGGGCACTTGCGCCGAATTACGACGTGACCCTTTCGTCGACCTATTACACGAAGCAGGGCTTCCTGACCGAAGCCGAATGGCGTCATCGCCTGGAAAATGGCACATATAATCTTCGTATTGCTGGCATTCACCAGAACAAGCCGGGCGAATTCGATGTAAACACCGTTGACCGCGAAGAAGACAATCGCGGCATGGTCGCATCGAAAGGCGATTTCAATCTTAATTCGCGTTGGCGTTTTGGTTGGGATGTGATGGCACAGACCGACCGGAATTTCAGCCGCACTTATTCTCTTGACGGCTACGGTGCCGAAACTCAGGTTTCCAAAATATACCTCACGGGTATTAATAACCGGAATTATTTCGACCTGAACTTCTACCGTTTCAATGTGCAGGAATCTCTCTTGTCGGATAATCCGAACGAGATGCATTCGAAGCAGCCTTGGGTTTTCCCAAGTCTGGATTATTCCTACACGATGCCTGAGCCGGTCTATGGCGGTGAGCTGAACTTCAATACCAATCTGCAGGTTCTTTATCGTCAGAATGCAAATTATACGCCTCTCGGCACGAGGTTCCCTCGCGTTCCCGGCTTCGACGGAACTAATGCACGTCTGACCACCGAAGCAGAATGGAAGCGCACATTCATCACGCCTGCCGGCCTGGTCATCACGCCGTTGCTGGCACTGCGCGGCGACGCCATTGGCGCCAATACGAACTTCAATCTGGCAGATGCTGGCTATACGGATGCACTCGTGCGTTCAGAAGCGCTTCGCGCCATGGCAACCGCAGGGCTTGAACTGCGCTGGCCGATCCTGTTCTCGACCACCAGCTCAACCCATATCATCGAGCCGATTGCCCAGCTTTATGTTCGCAACAACGAACGCTATGCAGGCGAGTTGCCGAATGAAGATGCCCAGAGCTTTGTCTTCGACGCGACGAACCTGTTCTCGCGCGACAAGTTCTCCGGTTATGATCGTGTTGAAGGTGGCACGCGTGCCAATCTCGGCGTCCGCTATTCGGGCAACTTCAACAATAGCGATTGGGCGCTTTATGCTCTCGGCGGTCAGTCATTCCAGCTGGGTGGCGTAAACTCCTACGGCACAAGCGATTTCGTGAATGTCGGCGCAGATTCCGGCCTGCAAGATGCCCGCTCCGACTATGTGGCCATGATCGGCACGTCCAACTCGACAGGCCTTGCTCTGGCTGCTCGCGGACGTTTCGACAAGGACAGTTTCGCAGTTCAGCGTGGCGAGCTTGAAGCCCAGCAGAGCTGGCAGAAGCTGACAGTTTCTGCACAGTACGCCTATATCGCGCCGCAACCGGCCTACGGATATAGTGATCTTCGTCAGGAAGTTACGGGTTCGGCAACAGCGCGCATCAATACGAACTGGCGCGTCTTCGGCTCAGGCACCTACGATATGGTATCTGAAACCTTGGTCCGCGCATCGTCAGGCCTCGCCTATGATGATGAGTGCTTCACGTATTCCATGGCTTATGTCCAAACCCGCAATCCGGGTGATGATAAAGCGTCCCATAGCGTTGGCTTCAACATTTCGCTGCGCACCCTCGGCGACATAGGCAGCGGTAATCAGACTTTCTAATCTTGATGGACCGGAAGCGTTGGAAATGCTTCCGGTCTTTCCATTTAATGCGACAAAGAAATTTGCTCATCAAAGCCTGATTTGGCATCCATTCTTCAGTATTCAGACGATACAAGCTTCCTAAAATAGCTTTTGGGTCATTGTTTCGCCGCACTAGCTCATCTATACAGGCAGCTTATGATCAGCCGCTGATATGATTGCTTGTTGGGCTGAATAGCGGCAATGACTATAATGGGATATGTCCGGTAAGGATTGTCGTTCGTCGACCGGAAGGAATCGGGAAAGAAAGATGATGATTGCAAGACCTCTCTTCGCCTCCATGCTGAGCGCCGCAGTTTGCCTGACGACGCTTGGAACCGTTGCGGTTCCGGCATTTGCTGCAGGTGCAGGGTCCGAGGTCAAAGTCATCGTTTCCGGCAATGCCATTACAAACAGCGACATTCAGCACCGCGTCGCGTTCCTGAAGCTGCAACGCAAGGGTGGCAATCTCAGTCAGGTCGCGAAAGAAGAACTGACCGATGAAATGTTGAAGCGCATCGAAATGAAATCGCGCAGCATCAACATTACCGACCAGCAGGTCGATGAGGCTTATGCCGGGTTTGCCAGCCGCAACAAGATGAGCCTGGCTCAGCTCAATCAGTTGATGAACCAGTCAGGTGTTACGCCCGACCATTTCAAGAAATACATCATGGTCCAGATGGGCTGGGGCCGCCTCGTCAGTGCCCGTTTCCGCGCGACCGGCATGGTCAGTGAACAGGAAGCCGTTCAACGCATGTTGAAGGATGGCGGTAAGAAGCCTGTGGCAACCGAATATCGCCTTCAGCAGGTCATTTTCGTGATCCCCGCTTCCAAACGCTCTCCTGCCCTGCTTTCCAAGCGCAAGCAGGAAGCCAATGCGCTTCGCTCGCGCTTCCAGAGCTGTGACGCGACCCGTCAGCAGGCCAAAGGCATTCTTGACGTGACCGTCCGCGATCTCGGCCGCATCATCGAACAGCAATTGCCGAACGAGTGGGCGAAAGCGGTCAAGGCAACATCCGTCGGTGGCACGACCCCGCCACAGGAAACCGAAAAGGGCGTGGAATTCCTGGCAGTCTGCTCGACCCGCCAGATATCGGATGACCGCGTTGCTCAGCTCGTCTTCTCCATGGAAGGTGCGGATTCCCCTGCTGGCCAGGAAAAGAAAGCCGAACAGCTCAGCGAGAAATATCTGAAGGAACTGCGCGAAAAGGCGACGATCGTTAATCGCTAAACCGACCGGACGGTTCATCCGTCCTCTATGGAATATGACGTGATGTCCGCCGCACCTGTTCCTCTCCTCGCTATCAGCATTGGCGACCCTTCTGGCATCGGCCCCGATGTTGTGCTTGCAGCCTGGCTTCGGCGCAGCGAACTTTCGCTGCCGCCTTTCGCCTTGCTGGCAGATCCGCTGCAACTGGCTGCCCGTGCACGACACCTTGGTCTTGATGTTGAGATAGAGGTTATTTCCACTATATCTGCCGCAAGCAGTGTCTTTTCTCGTGCGTTGCCGGTGCTTCCGCTCGAGAACAAGCTGACGGATAATGTCGGGAAGCCGTTGCCAGAAAACGCTGCAGGCATCATCGAAGCCATCGAGCGCGCGGTCGCGCTCACACTGAAAGGTGAGGCTTCGGCAGTCGTTACCTGCCCAATCTCGAAGAAGCCGCTTTATGAAGCCGGGTTTCAGCATCCCGGCCATACGGAATTTCTGGCGGAACTGGCAAGCAAACATCTTGGAAAGCCTGTTACGCCGGTCATGATGCTGGCCGGGCCACAGCTTCGCGCCGTTCCGGTCACCATACACATTCCGCTTTCCGAAGTACCCGTACGCTTGCGTACTGCCGATATCATCGAAGTATCGCGGATCACCGCCACCGAACTGCGCGAACGGTTCGGCATCGCATCACCCCGTCTGGCC
Source organism: Brucella lupini (assembly GCF_002252535.1). Lineage (NCBI taxonomy): Bacteria > Pseudomonadati > Pseudomonadota > Alphaproteobacteria > Hyphomicrobiales > Brucellaceae > Brucella > Brucella lupini. The sequence goes on along the minus strand of NZ_NNRN01000051.1, from coordinate 38,840 downwards.
ATATCCGGACTCAACCCGCATGCGGGCGAAGGCGGAGCCATGGGCAAAGAGGATGATGTCGTCATCCTTCCCGCAATCGAGGCGTTGCGCCATGAGGGGATCAATGCGCGCGGCCCCCTGCCCGCTGATACGATGTTTCACGCGCCAGCCCGCGCAACCTATGATGCTGCGGTCTGCATGTATCACGATCAGGCTCTTATCCCTGCCAAAGCGCTGGCTTTCGACGAAACCGTGAATGTAACGCTCGGGCTTCCCTTCATTCGCACATCGCCAGACCATGGCACGGCTTTTGACATTGCGGGCAAAGGCATCGCCCGCCCGGACAGCCTTGTCGCGGCTATTCGCCTTGCGCAAGAACTGGCTGAGAATGCAGCCAACGGACATTAACGAGTACAAATGGCATGAGTATTGATGGCCTTCCCCCGCTTCGCGAGGTAATCGAACGGCACGATCTGATGCCGAAGAAATCGCTCGGCCAGAATTTCCTTTTCGATCTCAATCTGACATCGAAGATCGCCCGCCAGGCAGGGAATCTGCAGGACCAGCCCATCATCGAAGTTGGTCCAGGTCCCGGCGGACTGACCCGCGCACTTCTTGCCCAAGGCGCTTATGTCACGGCAATCGAGCGCGATGAACGATGCCTTGATGCTCTTGCCGAAATTGAGGCCCATTATCCGGGTCGTCTGCGCATCATCTCAGGCGACGCTCTTGAGCAGGATTTTTCGGCATTATTTCCAGATGGGCCAAAGCCGCGCATCGTTGCCAATCTGCCTTACAATGTCGGCACGCAGCTTCTGCTCAACTGGCTGCTGGTCGAGCCATGGCCCCCTTTCTATTCGTCGATGACATTGATGTTCCAGCGGGAGGTCGCCGAGCGTATCGTCGCGACGCCTGACAGTGATCATTATGGACGCCTTGGTGTGCTTGCCGGGTGGAGAACTGTTTCGAAGATCAGCTTCGATGTGCCGCCGCAAGCATTTACACCACCGCCGAAAGTGATGTCGTCAGTCGTCCATATCATCCCGCGTGAAGACCCGCTGCCTTGCAATGCGAATGCGCTCGGGCAAATCACGCAGGCCGCCTTTGGACAGCGTCGCAAGATGTTGCGCCAGAGCCTGAAACCGGTTGGCGGGGCCGAGCTTCTTGAGAAGACAGGCATCGACGGAACACGCCGTGCCGAAACGCTCAGTGTGGAAGAATTCGTCGCGCTGGCAAACGCCTATCGCCCGATCAAATAGTTAGAGCGGTTTACTGCTCTAATGACGGTCACTTTTCCCGGTGGCTGCCTTCGCCGCTTCAGGCGCAGCAGGCATGACTGGCAGCTTCATTTCATTGACGATCTGCCCCACGTGGTCGATCTCTTCACGGAAGCTGTTCAGGGACGAGCCAGTCAGTTTTTCACCAGCGTTGAGACGCGCCGTCAACGGATTGACATACTGATCGCCGACCTTGAGCTCATAATAGAGGTGCGGGCCGGTTGAATACCCCGTCGACCCGACATAGGCGATCACCTCACCCTGCTTGACGTGTTCGCCAACCTTCAGGTCTTTTCTGGCCGCTGAAAGATGCGCATAGGTCGTGCTGTAGCCACCCTGATGACGGATACGGACATATTTTCCATATCCCTTCTGATACGAGATAAGCTCCACCACACCGTCACCCGCCGCAACGATGGGCGAGCCGATTGGCGCATCGTAATCCACGCCATTATGGTGTTTGCGAACATGCAGAACGGGATGTATGCGCCAGCCAAAACCATCATTGAGACGGCCATTCGGAAGAGGTTTCTGCATGAGATATTTCGTCATGGAGGAGCCGTCTTCATTAAAGTAATCCGCACCGCCATTGCCTTCATGACGATACAGGCGACGGCTTTTCCCATCCGTTGTGAACTCGACAAAAACCAGTTCCGGTTCCGTCTCCGCACTTTTGCGGAAAAGAAGGTCGATCAAGTCCGGCCTTTTACCACCATTAAGCGAAATACCATTCTGTGAAGCCACCCTCTCGACTTCACCGACGATTGCTTTCGGTGCGCCCGCCTGTGCCAGCCGGGACGGAATGGAGCCGCTACTGCTGACCTCATTTTGTGGGTGGTAGGCTGTCAGCATCGCATCGCGCGACAGTCGTGCAAAAAGGCGTTCATTGCCGGTAGCGCGAAAAACGCCATCGTCGGCACGTCCATAGACAGCTTTATCGATATCGCCATGCTCGAAACGCGCAAGCGCGATGTGCTGTTCGCCATCAGCGCCAGCGTCTTGCCCCGATTTATCGACCAGCAGTTCCAGACTGTCACCGGGTACCAGTTCAGTTCGAGCCAGAGCCTCCTCAAGCCGCTTACTGTCCTCGATTGCTATGCCCGCTGCCTGCAACAAGGCGCCCAATCGTTCGCGTGACTGCGGCGCGACAATAATTTCATGAACCTTGGCTTCTGTTCCTACAGCCGGTCTGGCGAGACTGACATTGACAGGAATACCCCGCTCCAGTGCTTCTTCGGCTGGTTCCGAACGAGATTTCAGCGAGGAAATTCCTCCGCGAAGCGCATCATCAATCACGGCGCGTTTCGAGCCTTTGGCGTCAAGAACCACGTGCTGGTAGGTGTAAAGGCGCGCGTCGCCGTCCTCGACGCCTTCAGCTATGTCGATGCGTCTTGATACCCGACTTCCGGGGGCAATACTTCCTTCCGGCACCAGTCGTGCTTCTTTCGGTGCAGCGCGGTTCCTTCTCAGTGTAGTTGTATTGAACATGACCGGTTGTGCAGGCCGCCCATGTCGCACCAGCCGCCCTGTCGTAAACAAAAATCCGCCCCCGGCAATGACGGTAGCGGCTGCCAGTGCCAGACAGAACCGCAGATGTGTATGCAGGGAAAACCGGACCTGTCGGAATGGTCTCAGACTGTGGGAAGAAAGTGGCTCGCCCTTGAGGGCAGCTCCGAAGGACGCAAAATCTGGCTCCGCCGTCGCAGCAACTAGTCTTTCGTTTGCTGGCGCTGACCAGAAGACCATTTTAAATAATTCTCCGCCAAGGATTATCGGCGGAAGAGTGGCAAAGACAGCGGCCAAAATAAGGCTTCTGGCGGGATATCCACCAGAAGAGAATCACATTCAGCGAATTGTGAAGATCAGGCCTCCACCCGCCCCCGGCGATGTTCGACCAGCATCGACCATGTATAGAGCGCAAGGCCGGCCCAGATCAGCGCGAATGCACCGAGCTGAGCTGTCGAGAACGGCTCATGGAAGATGAAAATCGCAAAGAAAAACAACATCGTCGGCGTCATGTATTGCATGAGGCCAAGTGTCGTATAGCGCAGCAATTTGGCACCACCTGCATAAAGGATCAGCGGGATGGCAGTGAAAGGCCCGGCCAGAAGCAGCATCGTCACGTTAAACGCTGGGCCGGTCGAGAAATGGTCCTGACCGTTTGCGGCCAGCCACAGCACATAGCCCAGCGCCGGAATGCACAGGATGAGCACTTCAAGTGTGAAACCCTGCAACGGCGGCATTGGCAGTGACTTGCGGAAGAAACCATAGAGGCCGAAAGTCAGTGGCAGCGCCAGCGATACCCATGGCAGACCACCTGCATTGACGGTCAGCAGTATCACTGCAGCGAAAGCCAGTCCCACGGCAACATATTGAACCCTGGTCAGCCTTTCGCCGAGGAAGAGACCGCCGAGGACGACATTGAACAGTGGATTGATGTAATAGCCGAGCGCTGCACCCATCACCTGATCATGAGCCACAGCCCACACATAGATCGACCAGTTGATAGTGATAAGCCCGGCTGTCAGAGCAGCCATGGCCAGCATACGCGGCTGGCGCACGGCGTTGAGAATGCCTTTGAACTGCCCCAGAGCCAGCAAAAGCAGCAGCGCGACCGGAACCGACCAGATCACGCGATGCGACACGACTTCCATTGCCGGGATGTGGCCAAGTGCCTTGAGATAGAACGGTAGAGCGCCCCAGAGCCCATAGGCTGCCAAAGCCATCAGAAAACCGCGCGACCCGTCAGAAAGGCGCGTATCGGTGATGGTCTGGTCGGACATGCCTCTCTCCTCGGCGAAACTGAAGATGTCGCAAACCGATTGCGGCAGGCGAAGCATCAAACTTCACCTGCTATGCGCCCAACAACCCATAAAATCCATTCAATTAAACTGATCGAAGCATCAATCGCCGTGAACAGATGGGTTTACTCAGCAGCAGCCAGTCCGGCCATCGCGCGGTTCTTCATCAGCTTGTAGTTGACCGAATCCATCAGTGCCTGAAAGGACGCGTCGATGATATTGTCCGACACGCCAACCGTGCGCCAGCGGGCACCGGTCGCATCTCCGGATTCTATCAGAACGCGCGTAATAGCCGCCGTACCGCCATTGAGGATACGCACCTTGAAATCCACCAGTCCAAGATCCTCGATTTCGGCCTGAAAACGCCCGAGGTCCTTGCGCAACGCAATATCGAGCGCGTTGACCGGACCGTGCCCTTCGGCGACAGACATGCGAACCTCGCCATCGACCTCAACCTTGACCACGGCTTCGGAAACGGTCTTCAGCATGCCGTTGGCATCGAAACGACGCTCGACGAGGCAGCGGAAGGATTCGACCTTGAAGAATTCCGGCTGTGGCGTCAGCATATTGCGCGCGAGCAGCTCGAAACTCGCATCCGCGCCTTCATAGGCATAGCCTTCGGCTTCGCGCTCCTTGACCATGGCAATCAACGTATCGAGACGCACATCGTCCTTCGCAACGCGAATGCCCCGGCGTTCCAGTTCGGCGATGAAATTGGACTTTCCACCCTGATCCGACACCATGACACGCCGGCTGTTGCCCACGGATTCCGGTGGCACATGCTCATAGGTCTGCGGTTCCTTGAGCAGCGCGGAAGCATGAATTCCGGCCTTGGTCGCAAATGCGGAAGTGCCGGTATAGGGTGCCTGCTCCGTCGGCGGACGATTCAGGATATCATCGAAGGCGCGCGAAATCCGCGTGATCCCCTTCAGCGCAGCTGGCTTGATCCCCAGCTCAAAACGCTCGGCCCAATAGGGTTTCAGCGCCAGTGTAGGGATCAGCGAAACGAGATTGGCATTGCCGCAACGCTCGCCTATCCCGTTGAGGGTCCCCTGCACATGGCGAACACCCGCATCGATAGCTGCAAGCGAGACGGCGACCGCCTGCTCGGTGTCGTTATGGGCGTGGATGCCAAGGCTCTCGCCTGGAACTACAGCCGTCACGGCGGCAACAATTTCGGCGATTTCCGACGGTTGCGTGCCGCCATTCGTATCGCAAAGCACAACCCAGCGCGCACCTGCCGAATAGGCAGCCTTGGCACAGGCAAGCGCATATTCGGGATTGGCCTTGTATCCGTCGAAGAAATGCTCGCAATCGACCAGCGCTTCCCGTCCTGCCATACGCGCAGCCGTGACGGAAGCGGTGATCGACTCCAGATTTTCCTCATTGGTACAGCCCAGCGCCAGGCGGACATGGTAGTCCCAGCTCTTGGCAACGAAACAAACGGCATCGGCAGAGGCCTGAAGCAGACTGGAAAGGCCGGGATCATTGGATGCCGAAACGCCTGCACGCTTCGTCATGCCAAAGGCCACGAACTTGGCGCGAGCGGTCTGACGACGCTTGAAGAAAGCCGTATCAGTCGGGTTGGCTCCCGGATAACCGCCTTCCACATAATCGACGCCGAGCTCTTCCAGCAGCGCGACAATCGACTTCTTGTCCTCCACGGAAAAATCAATGCCGGGTGTCTGCTGTCCATCCCGCAGAGTGGTGTCGTAGATATAGATGCGTTCGCGTGCCATTGTGCCTGCCTGTCGGTGGGTCTGCGGTCCGGTCAACCTTGCTGTTGCGGCCAGCTTTCAGTGTCGTAATCGGGATGCTGGTAGGAAATCATCGTTCGTACAAATTCGATGCTCTCCGGATCGCGTTCCGTTGTGTAGCCGGGAAGATTTGCAAGTTCCGGCACATAGGGCAGCTGCTTTTCGATGCCCCACTGAACCGTCGGCTCGATTTCCTCCGGCGCATCGAAAGCGCCTATGGCAAGCGCGATCCCGTCGGGCGCTTCGTAGGTAAGCGGCGTGCCGCATTCGGGACAAAAGCCCCGCTGCACATGATTGGACGAACGAAAGCGCTTCGGCTCGTTGCGCGTCCATTCCAGCTTCGCATCGCTCACCGACACCAGCGGCGCATAGAAATTACCGAACGCTTTCTGGCACATGCGGCAATGGCAGATCGATGCAGCGCCCATCGCGCCGTCGACGCGAAAGCGAACCGCACCGCACTGGCATCCGCCGGTATAGATCGGTTTGTTATCAAGCGTCATGTCATCCTCCCTGCTCCATAAGCTTGTTAGCCTACCACATCCCAGCTGGTTGTGCGTTCGCCCGTTGCCGGGTCCTTGCCATCCTTAAGCTGAACACCTTCCTGAAGCAGTTCGTCGCGAATGCGATCAGCCTCGGCCCAGTTCTTCTCATTGATGAAGCGCAGACGCTCCGCGATACGTGCTTCGATGGCTTGATGATCCACTTCCGCCTTTGCAAAGACAGGAATATCTTCAGCCATAACGAAATGCGGATCCAACAAGCCCAGCAGCGCCATGCCCTCGCCTAATCCGGTGATATCGCGTGCTTTGAAAGCCTTGCGCAATGCGGTGATCGCCGTCCAGCTGTTCAAATCGTCAGACAAGGCCTCAACGACTTCACCAACTGCGGTCAGCGTTTCCGGTACAGTGAACTTCCTGTCACGCAACAAGCCATACCAGCGATGCAGTTCGTCGGCGGATTCTGCCAGACGCTGCGCCGTCCAGTTGATCGGCTCACGATAATGCGTCTGTAGCATCGACAGGCGTGCCGCCAGACCGATCCAGCGATCACGCGCATCAACGTCATCCCATACGCCCAGTTGCGGCAGGCCTTCGTTCAGCACATCGCGAATGGTGATGAAATTGCCGAGCGATTTCGACATCTTCTGCCCTTCGACCTGCAAGAAGCCGTTATGCATCCAGATGTTTGCCATCCGCTCAGTGCCGAATGCGCAGCATGACTGCGCTATTTCGTTCTCGTGATGCGGGAAGACGAGATCGATTCCGCCGCCATGGATGTCGAACTGGTTCTTCAGCGGATCATCGCACTTCAATCCGCCACCAAACGGCTCAAGCAGCTTGGCCATCGACATGGCCGAGCACTCGATATGCCAACCCGGCCGGCCCAGCACCGCAATCCCCGCAGGAGACGACCAGCCCGGCTCGCCCTCTTTCGACGGTTTCCACAAGACGAAATCCATTTCGTCCCGTTTGTAAGACGCGACGTCAACGCGGGCGCCAGCCAGCATCTCATCCAGCGAACGGCGGGCGAGCGCACCATAGCGCGGCCCCTTCCGTTCATTCATGGCGGACGGCGAGAAGAGGACATGGTCCTCAGCCACATAGGCCACACCGAGCTTCACGAGACGATCGATCATCGCGCGCATCTCGTCCATATGCTCGGTTGCACGCGGCTGAACACTGGGCCGCAGATTGCCGAGTGCCGTCACGTCAGCCTGAAACTGCGCATTGGTGCTTTCCGTCACACGACGAATGGCTTCATTGAAGGCAAGATCAGGGTAATCCCGCGCGGCACGGGCGTTAATCTTGTCATCAACGTCGGTAATGTTACGCGCATAGGTGACATGTTCTGCGCCATAGACATGACGCAGCAGACGGAACAATACGTCGAAAACGATCACCGGACGGGCATTGCCTATATGCGCGAAGTCATAAACCGTCGGCCCGCAGACATACATGCGCACATTGTCAGCATCGAGAGGAGAAAACTCCTCCTTCATGCGGGTCAGCGTGTTGTACAGACGCAGTTTTGGCGCATAAGCCATTGTAAATATTCCCCAAATAGACCTGTGAAATCAGTGCGCAACTGACCGCAGCCGACTGGCCGGGGCGTTATCATCCAATTTTTATGAAAGGGAGACGAAAACGGCCGGGCCAGCAAACTGCTAGCCAATAATAATCGCACAAATACAAATGATCGTGGTCGGCGTTTTCATGGCTGCACTTATCCTCAGCAGGAGTGCTTCCGTCAAGAACTTTCGCTAAGCGGCTGATAGTTTAGTGAGATCACCAAGCATGTTGTATTTTTGCAACCTGCATATCCCCCTTTCCCGCGTTAACCGGAAAACCGCAAAACCGGCTCCAAACAGCCTTCATTCGGTCTCAATCAATCACAAAATGGTGAGCAGGCATTATCGAAAGGAAGGACCAATGTCTAAGAGTGAACTGCAACCCCGCCAAGACCGACTGGTTGATAAATACCGCGAAATCGGGCCTGCCGTGCTTGTTGCAGCATTGCTGAACGCAACGCGGCGCAGCAGCGACGGTCGTAACGACAATCGCCGGCGTTCCATTCTCGCCGTCAAGAAGACAGGCTGAAGAAGCTGATGTCGTTCAGCGCCGAGCCGCGCAGGCTCGGCGATCAGAGTCGGTGGATGCGTAACAAATAGCGCCAGTTCAGCAAGACTGGCGGTCACGGTCAGAACATCGAAAGCTGCCCGCCATTTCCGTCATCGGATTCGGGCTTGTTCTTTCGCTTCGGCTTTGAATGCTCCGAAGGAACCTGTTCCTCTACACGCTCCTGCAAATCGGGCGTCGTGTTGGCCACCTTGTTGACCTTGTCCGACACCGGAATTGCTTCAAAGAAATCATCCTGAGCCGGACGCATGATATCCGCCACTTCGCGCGGCAGAAAACGTTTGCAGTCCAGCCAGCGGGCAAAATCTTCCGGCTGCACAACAACAGGCATCCGTTCATGGATCGGCCGCAACAGGCCGTTGGCACTCGTCGTCAATATGCCTCCGGTATCGATCTGCGATCCGTCCGCACTGCTCCATGTCTCGATCAAGCCGCCAAAAGCGACGATTCCGCCCTTTCGCGGGCGCACCCAGTAGGCTTGAGCCTTGTTCTTGCCCTCACGGCGCCATTCATAGAAACCCGATGCCGGGATCAGGGCTCGCCGATGGTTCAGCGCCGCACGGAACGAATTCTTCTCTGCAGCCGTCTCGGAGCGGATGTTGAACATGAGCGGCCAGTCGTTCGGGTCTTTGACCCATGACGGGACAAAGCCCCATCGCACCAGCAAGCCGACGCGATCCGGCCTGTTGCTGCCCGGCGGTGGCGTTTCCCCGCCCAGAATAGTCAATATGGGTTGCGTTGGCGCGATGTTGTATCGTGGAGGAAAATCCTCTGCGATCAATGCGGCCGCGAAGGCTTCCAGCTCCTCCCGGCTTGCAGTTAATGAAAAACGTCCACACATGGTAGCCATGTTTAGCGTTTTTCTGCGCCGGTCAAGGGGTGCTTTTCCATTACCAACGGTGTAGCTCTAGCGTGATGAAAACAGTTCCCGTAGTTCCGATACCTCTGAAGATTCATGGTGTTTCGCTGATCTGCAGACGCGAAGGGCGCTTCCTTCTGGTCGAGCGCGGGAAGGAGCCGTGGAAAGGCTGGCTTGCTTTTCCGGGAGGAAGTATCGAACCGGGCGAAACACCCGAACAAGCCGCGATCCGCGAACTCAAGGAAGAAACGGCGCTTGATGCAAGGGCGCTATCGCACGTCATTACTGTAGATCTGGCGCTTGAGGGGAAGGCATATGACAAGAGCTATTATCTGTCTGTGTTCCGGGCCATCGATGTTTCGGGGCAGGAAATTGCCGGAGACGACGCCGCATCCATTCACTGGCTGACGATAGAAGAAATGGCGTCCGCAAAGGTGACGGACAGTACCCTCGATGTCGCGCGCACGGTGGCGGAAAATGAAGACGAGCGCTTGGATATTAATCCTGTTTAGCGATCTGCCTTGAAGAGGCCCCGATTTATAGCAATAGCTCATTTTCAGGTGAGAGGTTTTCGATTGAAAAGCATTCCGTTTTTTCGACCGGCTATCTGCTTCTCGATCGCTTTATGGGTCGGGGCGGCATGTCCGGCTTCCGCTCAGGACGCGCCCTATGAAGGGAAGATGTTGCGGCTCGCCGAAATTCTCGGCTCGCTTCACTATCTGCGCAATCTGTGTGGCGAAGCTGGCAGCGAATGGCGCGATCGGATGGATGCGATTGTGACGGCGGAAAAGCCTTCCGAAGCCGAACGGGTGCGGCTCATTTCGAGCTTCAACCACGGGTATCGCGTGTTCAGCGACAATTATACCCGTTGCACCCCTTCGGCGCTTGCGGCGATTGATCGCTACATGAAAGAAGGCGAGGACTTGTCGAACGAGATCATCTCGCGCTATGGAAATTAACCAATCATTCACTCTTGTGCGGATTGACAGGATTAGTTCGTTCAAATCCGTGATAATCTGTTAACACTGTCTTAAGAAGGCAGTCACGTTGCCAGATGGTTGAGCTCCCGCGAAACGGTGAGACACCGACAGTGCAACAGAAAGGCGAAAGCCAGGATGAAGTCTATGGAACATGCACCGGCCGATCTGGACGAAATGATTGCGCGCGAGAAGAAACTCGTCGCAATCGAATATCACAACGAGGCCTGGGCAGACGGTATCTCTGAAGGTATCGAACCGGAAATCCTTGCCGAAGCAGCCTTTACGACCGCGCTTACTGAACTGATCCGTGAAGCGGGCGACGATTGTGCGCTGGAGCTGATTGAGAAAATGCGCGAACAGATTGTAGCGGGAACCTTCCTGCCGCAGCGCATTCTTCAATAGCATCGATAGAACGCCGGTCGCGGGACCAGACCGGCGTAGCAGTTCCCTCCCGGCGTCCCTCTCCTTGCGCCAAATGTCATTCCCGATCAGGAACTCCGCCTCGCTTCGAATTTTATTGGCCGGGATAATCCTTGCCTGCGGCATTACCTTGCCCGCAGCTGCGGCAAGCTCTTTTGACCTCGCGCTGGCGGACCAGTCGGACTTCCTGCAACGCCCCGGCGGCAGTGCAGTGACGGATGAAAGCGACAGCTCTTCCCCTATTCCCCTGCCTGGCGCGCTTCCTCGCGCGGTGCCAAGAGTGTCGCCGGACAACGCACCTGCCCCGGCTGCATCCTCCAAGCCCATGCCGGAAATCCACCGCGATTTCGACAAGCTGCCCGAGCCTGTGAGGCTGACGCGTGAGCGCATGCTGGAAGCTGCCCGCTCCGGCGACATTGAGCAATTGCGACCGCTCCTCGGCGTCGAGGACAAGGCCACCCAGCTCTCGCTTGAGGACCATGAGGAAGACGTTATCGATTTCCTCAAATCGCTGTCGGGCGACGAAGCAGGCCGTGAAGTTCTGGCAATCATCGTCGATCTACTGGATACCGGCTATGTGCATCTGAATGCAGGCAAGGACGACGAGGTTTATGTCTGGCCCTATTTCTACGCCATGCCCCTCGACAGACTGACGCCGCCGCAGATCGTGGAGCTTTTCGAAATCGTCACCGCCGGTGATTTCGAGGATATGAAGAAAGCAGGCGGCTATATCTTCTACAGTATCGGTATCGGGCCGGACGGTAGCTGGCGCTTTTTCACTGCGGGTGAATAGTCAGACCCCGAAACGTACCCGGCTCGGCGGCTCGTTGTAGATGCGTTGCCAGACCCGGCGAAACTGCCGTGCGGAAGCAAAACCCGCTTGCGCCGCTACATTCTCGATATCGAGCTCGGAATTCAAAAGCATCTCGCGCGCAAGGCTGATCTTGAGACGATTGACATAGTCGGTCACCGTCATTCCGGCATATTCATTGAACAGACGCGAGAAGTTGCGCGGACTCGCACCGCCAATATCCGCCAGTCGTTCCACCGACCATTCCGCCGCCGGATCGTGCGCGATGGCATCCTGTGCGCGATGCACAACCGGATTCATATGGTTTCGCCCCTCAAGCCAGGGCGATAGCTGCGGGTCATTGCCGCTGCGCCGCAAATAAACGACCAGATAACGCGCAACCGCCAGCGCCGTGGCGTGATCGGTCAGCCCCGCCACGATGTGCAGCATCAGATCGATGCCTGCGGTGATGCCCGCGCTCGTTAACCGCTCGCCGTCTTCAACGAACAGCCTGTTCTCATGCACGCGTGCGGCAGGCGCCAGCCGTTCGAGTTCACCAAGCGTTAGATGGTGCGTGGTGCAGGAATAGCCGTCGAGTAATCCCGCGCGCGCTGCGAGCAGCGCACCGGAACAGATCGTCACCAGCCGCACACCGGGGCGAACTGCCCGGCGAAGCCATAGAACGATTTCCTTTTCCAGCGCCGCATCAGCGGATCGGTGGATCTCCGCGTTTCCGAGCGGAATATCGGCAGCACCCGAAACAATGACCAGTGCGTCATCTGGCAAGGCTTCTGGCAAAGGCTCCACCCCCGCCACTGGCAGACCGATGGAACTAAGCACGGTCGATGCTGGCCCGATATAACAAACGTCGAACCGTACGTTATGCTGTTCAAGATTTGCCTTGCGCAAAACCTCAAGCGGTCCCGCCACGTCGAGCAGAAGCACACGCGGCGGGATTACGACATAAACAGGAACTACCCGGACAATGTCCTCTTGGTCACTCATGCTGCCTTCCGTTCTCCGGACGTGGCGAGCGCCTGTTCCACAGTTACGATACGAGCAAAGCGATTGACCAGAACAAGCTCCGTGCGAGCCTTGATGTCCGCAGCGCTCCACTCATGGCCGCTTGCGTCAGTCATGGGAAAGGTCAATGTCGCTTCACTGACGAAATCGACGTGATATCCAAAATCCGATGCCTGCCGTGTTGTCGTCTCGCAGCATTGCTCTGTGCGGATACCCGAAACCAGCACACGGCGGATACCATTGGCAACCAGCCACACATCAAGCCCGCTTCCAACCAGCGCGCTGTGGCGGCGCTTGCGGAAAACCGCGTCGGGTTCAATCGACAGCGGCGAAATCGCCTTCACCAGACCCGATGCTTCCGAGAATGGGCCTTCATTCTCGACATGGAAAATCTGCACCACCGGAATACCGGCACGCTTGGCGCCATCGATCAGTGCCTGCTGGCGTTCAATATAGGCGCTAACCTCTTCGTCCCGGTAGTAAGGCCGGTGGCGGAATGACTCCTGAGCGTCGATAACCAGCAAAGCAGTATCTTGAGCGGACATTTTTTGTTCTCCCTATAAAAAGACTATAGGGAGAGACTACGCCTTGCAACTTGGATCAAAAGCCACCTGACGGACAAAGAGCGGACAGATCACGCCAATACGTTACCAGCTCCTTACCTTAAAGAAGATCACCAAGAGGAGGCGCATACTTTGCTGGCGTAAACTCGACGACGTCATAGGTTGCCAGTCCGTGTTGCCTGAAAGGGTCAAGCCTCAGTATCGCGTCCAGCTCGCTCTTGCTGACCTTACCGCTTGCGAGGATCACGCCGCCGTTTCGTGGGTTTTTCGGCCCGGAAGCCAGGAAAACGCCATCCGCATATTGCCGGTCCAGAAATTCCCGATGCGCTTCGAGATGCCTCCCGATCTCCTCAAGAGGCTTGATGTAGGTCAGGTTGACAACGAACATGAGACGACCTTCAGCGATGCGGCAATGCCTCGAGGAATTCCACCGGCTCGCCCATGTTGGCGTTGACGATCTCCGCTTCCCACATCACCTTTATGCCGCGCACGAAAGTGCCAATCGGCCATCCGGTAACAGTCTTGCCATGATAGGGCGTCCAGCCAGCCTTCGAACCTGCCTGCTCATGCGTGATCGTTTCGCGGCGCTTCATGTCCACGATGGTCAGGTCGGCATCGTAGCCGACTGCAATACGACCCTTGCGCGCCATGCCAAAAATACGGTTCGGGCCGTGGCTGGAAAGATCGACGAAGCGCTCCAGCGTGAGCCTGCCAGCGTTGATGTGATCAAGCATGATCGGCACCAGTGTCTGCACGCCTGTCATGCCGGACGGGGAAGCCGGATAAGGCTTCTGCTTTTCTTCGAGTGTATGCGGAGCGTGGTCAGAACCGAGCACATCGACAATACCCTGATCGATGCCCTTCCATACGCCATCGCGGTGACGCTTGTCACGGACAGGCGGATTCATCTGGATGAGATTGACGAGTGTCTTGTAATCGTCTGCCGACAAGGTGAGATGATGCGGCGTTGCTTCGCACGTCGCGACATCCTTGTGATCTTTCAGGAAGTCGATTTCTTCGGCTGTGGAGATATGCAGTACGTGAATGCGGGCGCCAGTATCGCGAGCGATGCGCACAAGCCGTTCCGTGCATTGAAGCGCTGCAACTTCGTCGCGCCAGACCGGATGGCTCGACGGATCACCCTGCACGCGCAGGCCTTCGCGTTCCTTCAACCGGAACTCGTCTTCAGAGTGGAAGGCCGCGCGACGGCGCGTGTTCTTCAGGATCGAACGAACGCCATCATCGTCTTCAACAAGCAGATCGCCGGTGGACGATCCCATGAAAACCTTGATGCCAGCAGCGCCCGGCAGGCGTTCCAGTTCAGCAACGTCGTTTGCATTGTCGCGCGTACCACCAACCCAGAAAGCGAAATCGCAGTGCATGCGATGGCGGCCACGACGAATCTTGTCTTCCAGCGTCTCGGCGGAAGTGGTGAGCGGCTTGGTGTTCGGCATCTCGAACACGGAGGTCACCCCACCCAGCACGGCTGCGAGTGAACCGGTTTCGAGATCTTCCTTGTGTTCAAGGCCAGGTTCGCGGAAATGGACCTGGCTATCCACCACGCCGGGCAGAATATGCAGACCGGTGCAGTCGATCACCTCACCTGCGGTATGTGTGGAAAGAGAGCCTATGGCAGCGATGCGACCATTGCGAATACCGACGTCGCGTTGGCCTATACCGTCGTGATTGACGATGGTTGCACCCTTCAAAATCGTATCGAATGTTTCGGCCATAGTTGTCTCCTGCCAGATTGATAGGACTTGCGAGCCTTTCCATTGGGGCTTACGTAACGAAGGCGCGAAAGGCAAGGACGAAGCGATGACGACGGCAGTTGAAGTGGTAAATCTTTCAAACAGGGCTTTGGTTCATATCACTGGCGAAGAGGCGGAAAAATTTCTGCAGGCTGTGATTACCACCGACCTCGACAAGCTTGGACCGGACAACCTGAAACCGGGAGCATTGCTCGCTCCGCAAGGGAAAATCCTGTTCGATTTTCTCGTTTCACGCATTGATGGCGGCTTGCGTTTCGATCTCCCGGCAAGCATTGCCGCCGATTTCATCAAGCGTATCACCCTCTACAGGCTGCGTGCAAAAGCCGAAATAACGCAACTACCAGAATCGCTTGTCAGTGTTTCCTGGCAAACTGAATCACATCCTTCACAGAATGATTCAATCAAGCGGGACAGCCGCTTTCCGACCGAGCTGAACGTACACCGGATTTACGGTCCGGCCGATGGCACGACCGATGAAAGCGCATGGACAAAGCTGCGCGCAGAGTATGGCATAGCGGAAGGCGAAACGGATTTCGCTTATAATGACGTCTTCCCGCATGACGTCAATTTCGACCAGACCGGCGGCGTTTCCTTCCCGAAAGGCTGTTTCATCGGGCAGGAAGTCGTGTCGCGCATGCAGCATCGCGGTACGGCTCGGCGGCGCGTTCTGGTGGCACACTCCGATGGAAATCTGCCTCCGATGGGTACGCCTATTACCGTTTATGGGCGCGAGATCGGCACGACAGGAAGCTCCGCTGACACTATCGGCATCGCGCTTGTGCGCATCGATCGCGCCAAGGATGCGATAGATGCGGGTAGTCCGATTCTGGCTGGCGAAGCGCCCATAACACTCACCTTGCCGCCTCACGTGCGGTTCGGGTTTCCGGAAGCTGAAGCGGGCAACGCCTGATGGCAAGCGCCGACCGATCTTCCGGCAAGACACGTGCCTGGCAACGCATGTTGTCGGGACGCCGTCTCGACCTGCTTGACCCCTCGCCGCTCGATATTGAAATCGAAGATATTGCTCACGGCCTTGCCCGTGTTGCACGCTGGAACGGTCAGACTGTTGGTGAACATGCTTTTTCGGTCGCACAGCATTCGCTGCTCGTGGATCAGATATTCAACCGGCTGGTGCCCGATGCCAGCATTGAATGGCAGCTATTGTCACTCCTGCACGACGCACCGGAATATGTGATCGGTGACATGATCTCGCCCTTCAAGGCGGTGATGGGTGGCAATTACAAGATAATCGAAACGCGGCTGGAAAACGCAATTCACCTGCGCTTCTCGCTGCCGGTAACTGTGCCTGCGCAGCTCAAGACGCTGATCAAGCGCGCGGATCAGGTTGCCGCTTTCTTTGAAGCCACGCGACTTGCCGGTTTCACCGAGACCGAGGCCGTTAAATATTTCGGGCGCCCGCGTGGCTTCGACCCCGCAGGGCTGGATATCGCACCGCGCCCCACACAAGACGTGCAGATGGATTTCCTGGCGCGATTTGCGGCATTGGACAAGGCACGCCACCCCCGATGAGCCGGATCGTCGTGACGCCCTTGTCGCAACTGGCAACACAACTCGCATCGCACCAGCCCAGCCATGTCGTGACGCTTGGAAGCGAGGCCCCGGCGGCTCTGCCTGATGGCTACGATGCCGTCCGTCTGTCGCTGACATTCAACGATATTATCGAATTGCGCGAGGGGTTGGTCGCCCCCGATGAAACCCATGTGCGGGGACTTCTGAACTTCGCGAAGAGCTGGTCCATGGATGCGCCTTTGCTCATCCATTGTTATGCTGGCATTTCTCGTTCTACGGCCGCGGCTTATATCATCGCTTCGGCTTTAAACCCGGCGCTGGATGAAAGCGAGCTTGCCGCGCTTGTTCGCAGCCTGTCACCATCTGCGACGCCGAATATCCGGCTCATATCGCTCGCAGACGAAGTTCTGGGGCGAAACGGACGAATGACTGCGGCCATACGCGCAATCGGACGCGGAGCGGATGCCTTCGAAGGTGAGGTTTTCAGCCTGCCTGTGAGAACAGGATCAAATGCATCTAAGGGCTGATTGCCCGCCCGAGAGCATTCAAAAACCCACCCCGCGCATCAGGCGGTGTTACAGCACGCGGCTCCCAAACATGCCGCATCAGAAAATAGCCTGTCATCGTGAACGCATGATCGATGTCATCATAGGACGACGCGCGAACAGCCGTGTTGTTGACGAAGCCGGGTAGCAGCAGAAGTTTGTCAGCCCATGGCGCACCCGCATCACGGCAGACCGCGCGCCCGGATTTCGGCGACACATAGATCAGGTCTTCCTTGACGCCTGTTGCCGCGCATTTCTTGAGATCAAGGCCGAAGCCCAGCTCTTCAAGCATCATCACTTCGAAACGCAGCACCAGTTCGCCGGAGGCCAGCGGATCGTCAAAATGTTCGATGATAAGCCGCAATGTCTCATAGAGGCCGCGATGCGGATCGCGTTCCGGCAGGAGACGCAAATGGGAAGCCGCCAGTTGGATACCGTATAACGCCACCGGCGTTTCGATGAGGCGGGCGGCGGCAAATTCCAGCGGTTCGATGGTAAAACTGCCCATATGCTCGTCCAGCCGCGCCCACCATGTCACGTCCACATGATTGCCCGGCTGTAGCAAAGGCTGCATGCGGCGGGAACGCCCGCCGCGCACCATACCCATATGGCGACCATGCTCACGGGTCATCACTTCCACGATGGCGCTTGTCTCGCCATGGCGTCGTGTCCCGAGAATTATGCCTTCATCGCGCCATTCCATGGCCGCCAGTCTTATAATTTAGGTTGGAAAATCAAGACCCATTTCACGATAGCGTTCCGGGTCGTTGCCCCAGTTCTCACGCACTTTCACGAAAAGGAAGAGATGAACCGTCTGTTCCAGTATCTCGGAGATTTCCTTGCGCGCGGATTGCCCGATTGCCTTGATCGTCTCACCCTTGTGGCCAAGCACGATCTTCTTCTGGCTTTCGCGCTCGACATAGATCACCTGCTCGATGCGGACTGATCCATCCTTGCGCTCTTCCCAGCGTTCGGTTTCCACCGTCGACGAGTAAGGCAGTTCTTCATGCAGGCGCAGATAGAGCTTTTCGCGTGTGATTTCGGCTGCAAGCTGCCGCATCGGCATGTCGGAAATCTGATCTTCCGGATAATACCAAGGACCGTTCGGCACGTTCTCTGCGAGATATTTCGCAAGATCCTTGCAGCCCGATCCATTCAGCGCCGAGATCATGAAGGTCTGGTCGAACGCGACCAGCTCGTTGGCCTTGCGGGCAAGCTCCAACAAAACCGGCGGATCGACACGATCAACCTTGTTGAGCACCAGAACCTTCTTCCGGCGCACATCCTTCATGCTCGAAAGCAGCGCTTCGGCGTTCTCGTTCAAACCGCCTTGCGAATCGAGAAGAACGAGAATGATGTCGGCATCCTTCGCACCGCCCCAGGCCGTGGTGACCATGGCACGGTCGAGCCTGCGCTTCGGCCGGAAAATACCAGGTGTGTCCACCAGGACGATCTGCGCCTGATCTTCGATGAATATGCCGCGCACAAGAGCGCGCGTCGTCTGCACCTTGTGCGTGACGATAGAAACCTTCGTTCCCACAAGCTGGTTGACCAGCGTGGATTTCCCCGCATTCGGCGCCCCGATCAACGCCACGAAGCCGGACCGGGTCTGGCCTGCCTCGTTTTCGCCGTCAGCCGGCGTCGTCCGATTGTTCATTTTTTATCCTTCCAGACGATATTTCCTTGCAGAACGCCGCCGTCCCCTGCGTACGGCATTCCGGATACGACAAAACCGCCGACGAAAGCGACACATCGTAATTGACTGATTATAACCGATCTCGACTTAAAAAACGCCAACTCTTGCATCAAGCGGAATCGTCACGCTTCCAGACGCCTTCGCGATAAAGCATCGCTTCCGCCGCATTCTGTTCGGCTATTCTTTTGGAACGCCCCTCACCCGTTTCCGTAGCAAAGCCCTTGACCGTAACCTCCACCGCAAACAGCGGATCATGGTCCGGACCGGTGCGGCTTATGATGGCGTATGAAGGATGGACGTTGCCCTGCTGGTGTGCCCATTCCTGCAATTCCGTCTTGGCGTCACGGCGGGCAGCGCCCGTTTGCAGAGACCGCTTCTCCCAGTAGCGCTTGACGAAAGGCCGCACGGCCTCCAGTCCGCCATCGAGATAGATCGTGGCGATCAGTGCTTCGACAACATCGGCGCGGACATTCAAAAGACGCTTGTCATTCAGCGACTTGATATCGGAACCGGTATGGATGAGGTTAGCGAGACCGATCTCATCGGCAATCGCCGCACAGGTTTCTGCGTTCACCAGCGCATTGAGGCGAACCGACAGTTCACCTTCGGATGCGTCCGGAAACTCATCGAACAGCATCTCCGCGACGGTCAGTCCCAGAACGCGGTCACCGAGAAATTCGAGACGTTCATAATTTGCGCGCGATGGCGCCTGCACACTTGAGTGGGTGAGCGCACGATCCAGCCGTTTCAAATTGAGAAAACGGTGTCCGGTGCGCTCCTCCAGGATTGCTGCTGCCTGATTTGCCGAAGCCATTTCAGTTTCCGGTTACAGCTGTATGCGGCGCGGCATTGACTGAACTGAACAGTCGGCCAAAGCGCACATCAGTCGGCCATTTCCAGATTTCCAGCGGGCTCGCCTTGTCGGCGATCGAGAAGAAGATGATGTTTGCGCGCCCGACAAGATTCTCAAACGGAACATAGCCAACGCCGAAACGGCTATCGAGCGAGTTGTCACGATTGTCCCCCATCATGAAGTAATGGCCGGCTGGAACCTCGAAAACACGCGTATCGTCACCGATGGAGTTTGGCGACAGATCAAGCGTGTCGTAGGTCACGCCGTCCGGCAAGGTTTCACGATAGACTTCGACGGGACGGTTCTGTTCGGTGACATCGGGATTGTTGATCGTGCCGATGCGATCGCGCTTGACCGCCTGATCATTGATATAAAGCACACCACCGCGCATCTGCACACGATCACCCGGCAGGCCGATTACACGCTTGATGTAGTCGACGGAAGGATCGCTCGGCAGTTTGAACACCACCACGTCACCGCGCTTCGGTTCGGCACTCCAGATGCGACCTGAAAACAAATCCAGTCCGAACGGCAGCGAATAGCGCGAATAACCATAGGCATATTTTGAAACGAACAGATAATCGCCTTCGAGAAGCGTGGGGCGCATGGAGCCCGACGGTATGCTGAAAGGCTGGAAAAGAAGGGTGCGGATGACCAGTGCCAGCAGCAGCGCCTGCACGATAACGCTGATGGTTTCGCCAAGGCCGCCGGATTTTTTTGTCTCACTCTTGCTGGACACGCTCATTGTATCTCCGCTTCCGATAACGCGATCTAATAACGACTATGAATGCATGACGCAATCAGGCCACCGGCAGAACGCCGGTTTATCGCACGATTATGAGCAGGAGTTTACCTGTCACAACCACAACTATTTCGTCTCTGTGCCTGATCCAAAAGTCGCCATGCCTTGCTGCAAATGGCATTTTTCTGCGCTTCCGGTGCTCATGTACTTTTAAGTACACTGCGCTCCGGTTCTCGAAAATCACCATTTTCGCTACGGCCTGACGCATTTTGATTCAGACACTCAGGCAGGGCTTCGATGATAACGAACGCCTGCGCGAGAGGAAAATCATCGGTAATTGTCAGATGTATGGCGGCGCGTGTTCCGGCGGGCAAGAGTTTCTGCAGCTGCTTCGCCGCACCACCGGTCAAATGCATGGTGGGCTTTCCGGAAGGGGCATTGACCACGCCCATGTCCCGCCAGAAAACGCCCTGAGCTATGCCAGTTCCAAGCGCCTTCGCACAGGCTTCCTTAGCCGCAAAGCGCTTTGCATAAGATGCAGCACGCTGTTTGCGCCCGTCCGATTTTTTCTGCTCGACCTCGGTAAAAACCCTGTTGCGAAAACGATCGCCGTGTCGTTCCAGCGCGCTTTCGACACGACGAATATCGATGAGATCGCTGCCTATACCGACGATCATACTTTCTGAAGCTCCTGTTCGCGGTGCAGGCGATGCTTTTCGGCAAGGCGTTCGATACGGCGACGGCGGAAGGCCGAGACGGCAAACCGGGTAACGAAATAGACCACGACAGCGAATGCTGCGCCCAGAATCGTTGAGCCGAATAGCATCGGCTTCAAAAGCGGCGTCCAGATTTCATCGAAATGCATGGTTTCCAGCGCCCGCCCGAGATGAACTGGCGGAGCATCGTCGATGCTTCCATTCATGATGAAGCGGCCCAGCTCGAATGTGCTGCCCCAGATGAATGGCAGGGTCAGCGGATTGGCAAGCGTCGTGCCAAGTGCCGCTGCGGCAATATTTCCGGCAAGGAAATAGGCCAGCACGATTGCGATGATGAGATGGAAGCCAAAGAAAGGCGTGAACGCCGAAAACACGCCCACGGCCAGACCGGCTGCGACAGCGTGAGGCGAGGCAGTGATGCGCAGAATCCGCTTGCCACCGTACCGGAAGGAACGGGAGAAGGAGCGGCGCGGCCAGACCAGAAGCCTTAAGCGCTCTTTTCTGGTCGGAGGATTACGGCGTTGAAACAGCATGCGCTTCTATTAATGCTCTCCCATCGCGGAGACAATTGTTATTATTCGGACAAAACTGCGGCGTTGTCGCTGCGCTCAAACGGAACAGTGTCCAGTCGAGGCAAATAAAACCGCGGCGAAACACCGAGCATCCTGCGGAACATCGTCGTGAAAGCGGAAACGCTGTCATAACCCAGATCCAGTGCCACGCTCGTCACCGCCTCCCCTTCTGCCAGGCGGGGAACTGCCGCAAAAAGACAGGCCTGCTGGCGCCAGACTGAAAGGCTTACGCCAGTCTCCCGTTGGAAATGCCGGGTGAACGAGCGCCGGCTCATCGCCATCCTGTCCGCCCAGTCATCAATTGTGGCGCGCGAAGAAGGCTTTTTCACGAATTCACGACACAGTTTCTGCAAGCGCGGATCCGATGGAAAAGGCAGGCCCAGCGAGCGTTGCGGCAATGTGTGAAGGTCCCGCAGGATCAGTTCGATTACCAGAGCATCGCGACTATCCGGTTCCGGCGTGCTGTCCTGCGTCGTTGCATCCGTTATGAGGCACCGCATGAGATCGGTAAGCCCGACCACGTGGAGATAATCCGGTACACCCGAGACGGCATCGACGCAGATGTAAATCGAGCGCATGAAGACTTCGCCGAGGATTTCAACCGAATGCTCCACACCTGCCGGTATCCACATGGCGTGGTCACTGGGAATCATCCAGCGTCCAGCATCCGTCGTCACCAGCACCACTCCTTGTGAGGCGCAGAGAAGTTGTGCCCGGCTATGGCGGTGGCGCGGCACAAAATAGCCGTCGGGATAGCGTGTCGGCAAGGCAATCACTGGCCCGCTCATGCCCTCCAGCATGGCAATACGCTGCTCGTGGAACTTCTGCAGCTCCTCGCTTCCCGGCAGTAAAAGCCCCGGCGGAGACTTTGGTTTCATTGCAGTTCTGCCCTGCGTTTGGCCCACTCTCGAAACTACTGGACCAAATCACGAAAGCGGGCGAGAGGCAATAGTCCTATTAATGGCTTGCTGAGAATGGGTCGCGACATTCGCTGGCGGAATGAATTTGACGTTTGAATCGGACAAGTACCGGTTCAGACGTCAAATTCGTGAATTTTCGTTGGTTCCTCATCAACACCCCGTAATTTTCTTGAGGGTCTTGTTTCCTGTTTTCGGATGGTATCTGCAGGAAATATGCCTGAGAGCCTGGATCAAAAAGCGTCATGTGTGTGCGAAAATGGTGATTTTCGAGTACCGGAGCGCAATGTACTTCTAAGCATGGTCCCGAAAAGTTGCAGACTTTTCGGGTAAGACTACGCACCAGAGAAAGCTACATGAGCACCGGAACGCAGACAAATTGCCATTTGCAGCCACACAGGGCGACTTTCGGAACAGGCTCTGAAGACCGGCTTTCATCTTCGGAGAAGTAGTATGAGCATGAGTGCTGCACAGCAGCCATCAAACAGCGGCGCGGATAATACTGTCCTCGCTATTATTCTGGCCACAAGCATGGGCCATTTCCTGAACGACATGATGCAGTCGCTCCTTCCTGCCATCTATCCGATGCTGAAGGATAACTACAGCCTGTCATTCTGGCAGATCGGCCTCCTGACATTCACTTTCCAGATGACGGCATCGATCCTGCAGCCGCTCGTGGGTATCTATACCGACCGCAAGCCGATGCCTTATTCCCTGCCTTTCGGAATGGGCTGTACGCTTGTCGGGCTGATCTTTCTGGCAACGGCACATCACTATTCGATCTTGCTTCTGGGGGCGGCTTTTGTTGGTTTCGGCTCGTCCGTCTTCCATCCGGAAGCAGCTCGCGTGGCGCGTCTGGCCTCGGGCGGGCGTCATGGCTTTGCGCAATCCCTGTTTCAGGTGGGCGGCAATTTCGGCTCGTCGATTGGCCCGCTTCTGGCAGCGTTCATCGTTCTGCCTTTCGGCCAGATCAGCGTGTCGTGGTTCTCCGTCGCCGCACTGATCGGCATGATGCTGCTCTGGTATGTCAGCAACTGGTATAATCGCTACCGGATTGCCAATGCCAGCAAGGCGAAGCCCGACAAGACCCTTCCGCTTCCACGCAACAAGGTTCTGGTGTCCGTTGGCGTTCTGGCAATGCTGGTCTTCACCAAGTACATCTACATGGCCAGCCTGACGAGCTACTACACCTTCTACACCATTAGCCATTTCGGCGTGACGGTGCAGGCATCGCAGCTGCTCTTGTTCCTGTTCCTCGGTGCGGTAGCTGCGGGAACGATCATAGGTGGCCCGATCGGCGACAAGATCGGTGCGCGCAAGGTGATCTGGGCATCGATCCTCGGCGTCCTGCCGTTCACGCTGGCCCTGCCCTATGCGAACCTGGAAATGACGGCGATCCTGACGGTTATCATCGGCCTGATCCTCGCCTCGGCCTTCCCGGCAATCGTGGTGTTCGCACAGGAATTGCTGCCAGGACGCGTCGGCATGGTGTCGGGCCTGTTCTTCGGCTTTGCTTTCGGCATGGCCGGTATCGCAGCCGCCGTCCTCGGTATCGTGGCCGATCACAAGGGCATCGAGTATGTTTACACCATCTGCTCGTATCTGCCGCTGCTCGGCTTGCTGACGATTTTCCTGCCCAAGCTGGAAAAGAACCGCAAGGCCTGACCCATATGAAAACGCACAGCCCGAGAAGCAATTCACGCTCCTCGGGCTGTGCTCAAAATAGTGGAGCACCGCACGTCCCCCAACGGCGGTGCTCCCATGCTACTGACCTTTTGACGGCCCGGTGCAGCAGCATTCTCTTGATAGAGCATCATCCGCTCTATCTCTTTGTTCCAACGCAAGTTCAGACGGCGAAACTGAAGCCGTGCATCGTCTCCCTGCGAAATTCATCGAAAGCAGCCGCAACCAGACGGATCAGCGGCTTGCCGTCGCTTGTTGCGCTGATGACACCACTGCGGACTTCCACAAGCCCGTCAGCCACCAGAGGTCGCAACAAGGCCAGCTCGTCGGAAAACTCCACGCCCGGCGCCGTGGTATTCAGATCGACCCGGAAATTGCACATCAGGGCTGTGATGATTCCGGCACGGATGCGGTCACTTTCGCGCATGGCATAACCGCGAACCGTTGCAAGGTCGCCCGCTTCAACCCGCTTGGAATATTGCTTCACGTCCGAGATATTCTGGGCATAACCACCGGGGAATTGCGAAATCGATGACGGTCCGAGACCGATCAATGTCTGGCAGCGATCATCCGTATAGCCCTGGAAATTCCGGTGCAGCGTTCCATTGCGCGCAGCGACGGCCAGATTGTCATCCGGCAATGCGTAGTGATCGATCCCCACCGGCTCGTAGCCGAAACCGATGAAGCTGTCCGCCACCACACGTGCCTGAGCGAAGCGCTCGTCAGCATCGGGCAGAAGGCTTGCATCGATCAGGCGCTGATTGGCGCGCCGCTGCGGAAGATGCGCATAGCCATAGCAGGCAACACGGTCAGGCTTGAGCACCGCAACCTTTTCACAAGTCTCACGCAATGTCTCGACGGTCTGCAACGGCAGGCCGTAGATAAGATCGAAGTTGAGGCGATCAATGCCGACTTCCCGCAGCAGAGTTGCAGCCTTAGCAACCGTTTCTATCGGCTGAATGCGACCGATGGCTTTCTGAACCTCGGCATCGACATCCTGTACGCCGAGGCTGGCGCGGTTGACTCCCATGAGCGCAAGCGTTTGCACCAGCTGTGGGGTAACCGTGCGCGGGTCAAGCTCGATGGCGTGTTCCATCTCAGGCGCAAAATCGAACGCAACGCGCAGAGCGGCCAGAATGCTCGTAAACTGACGCGGGTTCAAAATTGAGGGCGTACCACCGCCCCAATGAAGATGGACGACACTGGGCCGTGCTGTCAGGCTCTTGCTGACAGTTTCGATTTCGCTGAGCAAAGAAGTGCTGAAGTTTTCGACCACGTCGTTGCGGACCGCCATCTTGGCATGACAACCGCAATAATGGCAGAGCTGCCGGCAATAAGGCACATGGATGTAAAGGGAGACGCTTTCTTCCGGTCCGATCTGGCGCAACCAACGATGAGTCGTATCGACCCCCACAGGCATGAAATCAGCAGCTGTCGGAAAGGACGTGTATCTGGGAACCGCCAACGCGGCGTAGCGTCTTATCGCTTCTTCATGCATAGCGCGTCCACCTTAAGCGTCGGGCGCTCCGGCGAGGCCCTGCCGGATATGCGCGCACCAGAACCGGGGCGACATTCCGCGGGGCAAGACGGCATGATGCGGCAAGGAAGCCCGCATGCATGACAGCCGATATTGCAATTCCCAGCCACAACAGCACCTGTTTTCCCCATTTTGAACGTGCAATCCTGCAACGGATCGCATCAATCTCTATGATCAGGAATAGGCTGTTCTGCCGGGTGCTGCATTGATTTGAATCAACGGAAATACACCCGGCTTTTAGGGATGGCAGCTTGAATTCAGAGGTTTTCCGGGTCCATTCCGGCAACGGCCGCCAAAGACCGGCGGGACAGGATCTCAACCGTATTGGCGTCAAGCAACTGGATCAGCCCCTGAGTCTTCAGCTTTGTGAAGCTCCGGCTGACAGTTTCAATGGTCAGGCCGAGATAATCGGCAATATCGGTACGGTTCATCGAGAGATGCACCGGGTTCGGCTTCTCGCCGCGCTTTTCAGCCCGCGCGGACAGCATCAGAAGAAAGCTCGCAAGCTTTTCCACCGGTGCAAGGCGCCCGAGAACCAGCTGATTGTCGCGCGCCGTGCGAAGAGCTGCCCGCGTCATCTGGTGCAGACGCTCCTTCAATTTCGGGAAACGCTCCATCAGATCATCCATCTCTCTGGTGGAGAAGGCGCACAAAACCGACGGTACGACCGCTTCAGCAGACTGGGAGTACGTCTCGTCGTCAGCCAGACCGAGATAGTCGCCAGGGAACAGGAAACCTGCAATCTGCCGACGTCCATCCGGAAGCGACGTGTAGATTCGCAGCATGCCGGAGGTCAGGCTGAAGACACGGCGCTTCGGCTCCCCCTCTTCCACCAACTGCTCATTGGCATCGAGACGCTTAGACGTCATGATTGCTTCGAGAGCACCGAGATCGCCGTCGTCAAGTGCCGCACAAACCGCCGTTCGTCGGACATCGCAATCCACGCATACCCCACATGGCGCACGGTAAGGCGATCTGGGGTCGAATCTGATAGGCGCTACACTCACGATGGAACCCTGTTTGTGGAAGCTGGAAGAACGTTTTTGCAGTTACCCCTTAAATAGGTAACTAGAACGCGTCCTGCAAAGCGGAATTTCGCCGCAGGGGTGTATCGTCCCCCGCAGCGTTTCAAAAGCCGTCGGTGTACTTGTTTAAATGTTGCGGCTACCGGGCTTCACAGCCGGAATTGCAGCAAGCTCCGGCGGCAATTTATCCGCAGGATAGGCCGGAACTTCATATTCGGCGAGAGCAATCAGCCTCGTGCCAACATCCGCCTTGCCCGCCGAGCGGTCGACGATGCAGGCCGCAGCCACAACTTCAATGCCGAGGTCCTTCATGCAGTCGATCGTTTCGCGGATGGAAAGTCCGGTCGTGACGATATCTTCCACGATAACGACTCGCGCGCCCTTCGGCACATCGAAACGACGCAGGCGGAACACACCGTTCTCGCGCTCTACCCAGACCGACGGAACACGCAGATGGCGTGAAGTTTCGTAGGAGGGAATCAAGCCACCAATTGCCGGACCAACCACATAATCGATAGGTCCAAGATCTGCCGCCTGGATTTTCTCTGCAAGCGCTTTGCATAGCTTTTCCGTCTTGTCGGCATGCATGAAAACACGCGCCTTCTGAAGGAAAACAGGACTGCGCAGGCCTGACGTAAGAATAAAGTGGCCTTCAAGGATCGCTCCCGCTTCGCGGAAGACGGCAAGCACATCTTCGGTGTTCATCTTAATCCTATCCGTTCACGCGTTTCGCGCCGCTGACGCTCGCGCTTTCTTTCAATTGGGAAATGATACGGTTGAGATGCTTGAGGTCCCAAACCTCGACATCGATAATCATCTCGGTGAAATCCGGTGCGGTGCGTACCATGGAGAGATTGTGAATATTCGCGTCGTTAGCAGCCACGATCTGCGCGATCTCCGCCAGAGAGCCGGGCGAATTGATGGCCGATACGCTGACGCGAGCCGGGAAACGCTCACTCATCTGATCATCGATGTCCCAGCGCACGTCGATCCAACGTTCCGGCTGATCGTCATAGGCTGTCAACGCAGGCGACTGGATCGGATAGATCGTTATACCGGCGCCGGGCTGCAGGATACCGACGATGCGATCTCCTGGCACGGCCCCCTCCGGGGCAAAGCGCACCGGCAAATCCGAGTTGGTGCCGCGTATCGGCAGCGCCTTTTTCCCGGGCTTCGCCACGGCATCCGCATCGGTCTTCGCTGCATCCTCACTGCCCTCAGGCACCTTGAAGATCATGCCGGCAGCGTTCTGGATGTTGAACCAGCCCTTTTCGCCAGTCTTCGCCGGACTATTCTGCGATGTGACGCGTGTGTCCTGATAGTCCGGATAGACCGCCTTGACCACATCGGTGGACGGCAGCTCTCCGCGTCCGACTGCGGCCAACACATCCTCTACATCCTTGCGTGCCAAACGCGGAAGTCCTGGCTTCAGAATATCCTTGCTGAACGGCTTACCGGCACGTTCGAATGCGCGTTCCAGAATGCGCATGCCAAGCCCCGAATACTGTTTGCGGACAGCCGAGCGGGTCGCGCGGCGAATGGCTGCGCGCGCCTTACCGGTTGCAACAAGCGACTCCCATGCCGCAGGGGGAACCTGCGCCTTGGAACGGATGATATCGACCTCATCGCCGTTCTTCAGTTCGGTCATCAACGGCATGATGCGACCATTGACCTTCGCACCGACGCAGCTGTCACCGATATCGGTGTGAACGGCATAGGCGAAATCGATCGGCGTCGCACCACGCGGCAGAGCAATGAGGCGGCCCTTGGGCGTGAAGCAGAAGACCTGATCCTGAAAGAGCTCTAGCTTAGTGTGTTCAAGGAACTCTTCCGGATTATCGCCTTCTGAAAGCTGCTCGATTGTCTGGCGCAGCCATGCATAAGCATTGGTCTCGGTCGACATTTTGTGCGGATTATTGGCGCTGCCACGATCCTTGTAGATCGAGTGGGCTGCGACACCAAACTCCGCAATCTCATCCATTTCGCGTGTGCGAATCTGTAGCTCGATACGCTGGCGCGACGGACCGATGATGGTGGTGTGGATCGACCGGTAATCGTTCTGTTTAGGCGTGGAAATATAATCCTTGAACCGGCCCGGAACCATCGACCACGTCGTATGAATGAGACCGAGTGCCCGATAGCAATCCTGCGTGGTGTCGACCATCACGCGGAAACCAAAAATGTCGGAAAGCTGCTCGAAGGAAAGGCCCTTGGTTTCCATCTTGCGGAAAACCGACCACGCCTTCTTTTGGCGGCTCTTCACACTGGCCTTGATGCCATGCTTCTCGAAAATCTCGGACAGGTCCTTTTCGATCTTCTGCAGCAGGCCGCGGTTCTTTTCCAGAAGCTCGGCCAGGCGATCCGTCACGGCGCGCCATGCATCCGGATTAATATAGCGGAAGGCCAGCTCTTCGAGCTCTTCCCGCATATCCTGCATACCCATGCGGCCAGCAAGCGGCGCATAGATATCCATCGTTTCTTCGGCAATACGCAGGCGCTTGTCTTCCCGCATCACGCCCAGCGTGCGCATATTGTGCAGGCGATCCGCAAGCTTCACCAGAAGCACGCGGACATCTTCTGAAATCGCCAGAAGCAGCTTGCGAAGGTTTTCCGCCTGCACTGCTTTTTTCGAAACGAGGTCGAGCTTTTTGAGCTTGGTCAGTCCCTCGACGAGCTTGCCGATTTCAGGGCCGAAGAGCTGATCGATTTCCTGCCGAGTGGCCGTCGTATCTTCGATCGTGTCGTGCAGGAGCGCGATTGCAATCGTCGCTTCATCCAGATGCATATCGGTGAGGATCGCAGCGACTTCGAGCGGATGGGAGAAATAGGGATCGCCGGAAGCACGTTTCTGACTGCCATGCTTTTGCATGGCATAGACATATGCCTTGTTGAGAAGCGCCTCGTTCACGTCAGGCTTGTATCGCTGAACACGCTCCACAAGCTCATATTGGCGCATCATCTACGAGAACTCCCTTTCGAAACCGGTACTTGTACCTGCACACATACCGGGCATTGTGACCCAAAATCGCCGAAAATCGAATAGTTCTCGACGTTTAGGCTTAATTTTCTGCCGACAATATTAATTTCCGGCAGAAATCGCTCGTCATCTGGTCATTCTAACCGGCAACAAGCATTCAGAAACTTCTCGACCAGTCAGTGTGTAAACCGTCGGCGCATAAAAACATGCGCCGCGACTGGAAAGTCGCGACGCATGCACAAAGAGAAATAATTCGAACGACGATTAGAAGTCGTCGTTCTTCTCTGGTGCGACGAGGCCTTCGATACCGGCGAGCAGCTCTTCTTCCGACATACGGTCGAAAGCAACCACATCTTCCTCGGCAGCGTCTGCAATGCCTTCTGCAACTTCTTCCGAAGACGAAGCAATCTGTGCAGGCGCAGCGGCTTCTGGCTCGTCGACTTCCACATGCTTCTGCAGAGAGTGGATGAGATCTTCCTTCAGATCATCTGGCGACAGGGTTTCATCAGCGATTTCGCGCAGCGCAACAACAGGATTCTTGTCGTTGTCGCGGTCGATGGTGATCTGTGCACCCTGGGAAATTTGGCGAGCACGGTGACCAGCCAGCAGAACCAGTTCAAAACGGTTCTCGACCTTATCTACGCAGTCCTCAACAGTGACGCGGGCCATGCGCGGTCCCTTTCATTTCTCGAACTTTATTGGATTTTTCCCCACATAACGCTTGTGGAGCCAAATTACAAGCAAAAGCGGAATTGCTCGTGCCTCGACTCATGAAATCTGCCAAAAGAACGTCAATTTCATGGATTCACCCGATAAAACACGGCGGCGCGTCAAAACGGCACAATATTTTGTAAGCCAGAACGGGATTACTGAGACAAGACTCCCTTATAGGTAATTTTGTGCAGGTAAATAACAACCCATGGTTGCTTGTTTTTCTGTGATATATCCTTAGAAGGCAATAAACGCATTGGTAAAATTTGATACCACCCGCCGTTTAGAAAACAAACTGATAAGCGGTCGTCGGTCCACTCCCGTCCGGCCGTAGAGTGGATATATTGCACGATGTTCGATTCTCGTGAAAAAATTGCCCTTTTTATTGATGGCGCCAATTTATACGCCGCCTCGAAAACTCTGGGGTTCGATATTGATTATCGGAAGCTTTTGAAGGCATTTCAGAAGCGTGGCTATCTGCTTCGTGCATATTACTATACGGCATTGGTTGAAGATCAGGAATATTCCTCGATCCGCCCGCTGATCGACTGGCTGGATTATAACGGCTACAAGGTCGTCACTAAGGCTGCCAAGGAATTCACGGATTCCACCGGGCGTCGCAAGGTGAAGGGTAATATGGACATCGAACTGACAGTCGATGCCATGCAGCTCACCGATACAGTCGACCATTTTGTGATTTTCTCAGGCGACGGCGATTTCCGCTCACTTGCCGAAGCACTTCAGCGCAAGGGCCGCAAGGTTTCGGTTGTCTCGACCCTCACCACCCAGCCGGCCATGATTTCCGATGAACTGCGCCGCCAGGCCGATCATTTCATCGATCTGGTCTCGCTCAAGGCTGAGATTGGCCGCGATCCGTCGGAACGCGCACCGCGCCGCCAGGATGACGATCTCGACGACAGCTATTGACGCCGTCGTCGAGCCGGTTCATGCAGGGGCATGATTTCCGAACCATCTCCCAACTGTGATATCTGCCCCAGGCTGCACGCATTCCTGCAGGAATGGCGCCGCAAGGAGCCTTCGTGGCATAATTCACCGGTTCCACCGTTTCTGCCAGCGCATGATGACGATGTTCGGCTCCTGATTGTGGGGCTGGCGCCAGGTTTGCGCGGCGCCAATAGAACCGGACGCCCCTTCACCGGCGACTATGCCGGTGATCTGCTCTACAGCACACTGTGTGAATTCGGTTTTGCCACTGGCAAGTTCGAGGCTCGTCCTGACGACAGTTTGCGCCTGCTGGATGCCAGCATCGTCAATGCGGTGCGCTGCGTGCCGCCGGAAAACAAGCCCATCGGCGCCGAGATCAACAATTGCCGACAATTCCTGTTGCCGATGCTGACCCGATTTCGGAATCTGCAGGCAATCGTCACACTGGGAACGATTGCGCATCAATCGACGGTTCGTGCACTTGGTGCGCCGGTTGCGCGACATCCCTTCGGTCACGACCGGGCAAGCGACATTGGCAGCCTGCGCATTTTTTCCAGCTATCACTGCTCGCGCTATAACACCAATACCGGGCGGTTGACGGATACCATGTTCCGAACCGTATTCCGGAATGTACGCGACTATCTGAATCAAAAGAGCGCCTGAGGCGCTCTCATACTTTGCTGATCTTTATCCCTTATCCCGCATCAAGCGAGCCTTTTCACGATTCCAGTCGCGCTTCTTTTCCGTCTCGCGCTTGTCGTGAGTCTTCTTGCCTCGCGCCAGCGCCAGTTCCAGCTTCGCGCGACCCCGATCATTGAAGTAAAGCTTCAATGGCACCACGGTCATCCCGTCGCGTGATACCGAGTTGAACAGGCGGGACATTTCGCGTTTGCTGATGAGCAGTTTGCGCAAGCGCCGCGGCTCGTGGTTGAAACGATTGCCCTGCGTATATTCCGGAATATAGGAATTGATAAGCCAGAACTCGCCATTCTCAAAGCTCGCATAGCTCTCCGCTATGTTGGACTGATTGGCGCGCAGCGACTTGACCTCGGTGCCGGTCAGGACGAGACCGGCTTCGAGCGTATCTAGAATTTCAAAATTGAAGCGCGCCTTGCGGTTTTCCGCGATGATTTTGCGCACAGGAGAATTCTTGGGCTTGTTCATGATGGCACCATATAATGTGCAATGCCTGAAATGAAAACGCTCCCGAAGCTACGGGAGCGTAAAAATCAGCGAAAGCGGTAAACTTGACGGGTCAGTTGACCAGACCCGCATGCTTCATGGCCTGATCGATCTTCTCTGCCGTCGCGGCTTCCACAGTCACCATCGGCGAGCGCAAGGCATTTTCCACGCGGCCGAGGCGCGACAGCGCATATTTCGGGCCTGACGGGTTTGGCTCGATGAAGAGTGCCTTGTGCAGCGGCATGAGGCGATCCTGCAATTCGAGTGCCTTGGAGAAATCGCCGGCCTGACATGCATCCTGGAATTCGGCGCAAAGACGCGGCGCAATGTTGGACGTCACCGAAATGCACCCTACCCCGCCATGGGCGTTGAAACCAAGAGCCGTTGCGTCTTCACCGGAAAGCTGGATGAAATCCTTGCCGCAGGTTGCGCGTTGTTCGGATACGCGCTCGATCTTGCCAGTCGCATCCTTGACGCCCACGATGTTCTTGTGATCGCGAACGAGTGCGCCCATCGTTTCCGGTGTCATGTCGACGATCGAACGACCGGGAATATTGTAGATGATGAGCGGGATCGAAATGGAGCGGGCCACACGCGAAAAATGTTCGTAAAGACCACGCTGGTTCGGCTTGTTGTAGTAAGGCGTGACGACGAGAACGGCATCAGCGCCAGCCTTTTCGGCATGTTGCGCCAGTTCGATCGCTTCCACAGTATTGTTGGAACCTGCACCGGCGATCACGGGAACGCGACCAGCTGCAACCTCAATGCAAACCTCAATGACGCGCTTGTGCTCGTCATGCGACAGGGTCGGTGTTTCACCAGTCGTGCCGACTGGGACGAGCCCTTTGGTGCCTTCTTCAATCTGCCAGTTTACAAATGCGCGAAAGGCTTTCTCGTCGAACGCTCCTTCGGAATCGAATGGCGTGACAAGCGCGGTAATTGAGCCCTTCAGCATTAGTGAACTCCTGAAAAAAGAAAGACTGGACCTCATTCCACCGATCAGCTTGGGATCACTCTGGGGCTTCTGACCGGGTTGAGGCGTTGCACAATAGTCTTGCCACACGAGTGGAGCAAGCGGGGTATACAGGCAAAACAAGGGCAATACGGCAGTTTTGCGACAAAATTTAAAGCGATCCCCAAGCTCCACCGGCTATTCGCTCGATTGCCTTTAGAAACATCGGCGGCCCGAAACAACCAAGATGCGGCAACACCGAAGCGATAACGCTTTATTAAGGATAGATTCATTCCTTGAGCCTATCCTCATCATTGAAATAGCCAGTCAAAAACCGGGCTAAGAAAAGCCGGATTTCAACAACATATTGCACATCAACCAAGTCTTTGTTCTAGTTAGCCAATGTCAAAACAAGTCGCAGCGATATCCCTGAAAAGAAAAGCTCTCCTCGCGAGTTGCTTTGTTGCGGTTGCTCTGCAGCCGGTGATTTCGCTCGCCCAATCCTCGCTGCCGTCCGGCGTTCCCACCCCGCTTGCGCGTCCCTTTGCACCGACGACGACACACCAGTCGCCGATGAATCTGGTGACACCGAAACCGCGTCCGGCCACGCCTGATCCGGTCGTGACGTCAGCAGTCAGCCGCATGGAAAACCCGGCAGCGATTGGTGGAACGCTGAAAAGCGGGCTTGATGCCCTTTCCTCCCGTGACACGGCAAGTGCTATCGCATTCCGCAACGGGATTCCTCGTGGTTCGCTTGACCGCCAGATTCTGACGTGGGCTATCGCGACATCCGGTCTTGATGGTGTGCCGAGCGCTGAAATTGCAGCGGCGGCAACAGATTTGCGCGGCTGGCCGGGGACATCGGTTCTGCGCCGTAACTCTGAACGGGCCTTGTTCAAGGAAAATCCAGCTCCTGCGACCGTAATCGCAACATTCGGCAATACGCGCCCGCAGACTACAGAAGGCATGATTCTTCTTGCCCGCTCCTATGTCAGCACTGGAAATGCGGGCAAAGCGCGCGAACTGCTTTCACCATGGTGGGCTACACAGCGCTTATCAGCCGATGACGAGCAAAAGATCCTGAAAGAGTTCTCTGACGTTCTGACGCGCGAAGATCATCAGCGCCGTATTCTGCGTTCTTTTTATAATGACCGTATGCAGTCCGCAAAACTGCTTGCAGGTCCGGCACAGGCCCAATCGCTTTACAACGCTTTTGCGGCAGTAGCACAGAAGTCTCCGAATGCCGCCAAGGCGATAGCGGACGTCGACCGCACGTGGCAGGGAAACGCCGCCTATCAGTTCCTGAAGATTCGCTATCTGCGTCGCGCCGAACGCTATAACGAGGCGACAGACCTCATGCTCAAGGCACCACGTCAGGCGTCGGCGCTTGTCGATCCGGATGCCTGGTGGGTCGAACGCCGCATCCTGTCACGGGAACTGCTCGACCTTGGCAAACCGCAGCTCGCCTACAAGCTGGTTTCGGCCCACGCCGCCGAATCGCCCACAATGGCCGCAGAAGCGGAATTCCATGCCGGATGGTATGCACTGCGCGCCCTGAACCAGCCGAAGACGGCTGCGCCACATTTTGCCAAGATCGCAGAAATCTCCTCGCGTCCGATTTCGGCGTCTCGTGCTTTCTATTGGCTCGGACGGTCGGCCGAAGCAGGTAGCGGTGGCGATGCGCGCGACTATTATCGCCGCTCCGCCCATTTCGGCACAACATTTTACGGACAGCTTTCGGCAGCCAAACTGAGCGAAAAAGCACCTGAGCTTATCTATCCAAGACCAACGGAAGCGGATCGCGCGCGGTTTGCGGGCCGTCCCGCCGTGCAGGCAATCAAGCGGCTGGAACAGGTCGGCTATAGCAGTCGCGCAACGACGCTCTACAATCAGCTTTCGCAGGAACTCGACAGTGTCGGCGAACTGGCTCTGCTGGCGGTCATGGCCGAGCGCGACGAGAACCACTATCTGGCGCTGCGCGTCGGCAAAAATGCTGCATTGCGAGGTCTTGATGTTGGTGCTCTCTCGCATCCGCTTGGCGCAATTCCCGCCAATGCCAATATAAGCGGATCAGGTAAGGCTCTAGCCTATGCTATTGCCCGGCAGGAAAGTGAATTCAACGTCGGCGCGGTTTCAAAAGCTGGCGCACGCGGTCTGCTGCAACTTATGCCAGCAACGGCCAAAAGCGTGGCGACCCGCAACGGCATGAGCTTCTCCGCGCCACGCCTCACGACGGATGCAGGGTATAATGCGACGCTTGGCGCCCATTTCCTCGGCGAGCAGCTTGACCGTTTCAATGGGTCTTACGTTCTTACCTTCGCCGGTTACAATGCAGGCCCTCGCCGCGCATCCGAATGGGTCGAGAAATATGGCGATCCACGTGGCAAGCCTATCGATCAGGTCGTCGACTGGATCGAACGTATCCCCTACTCCGAGACACGCAACTATGTTCAGCGCGTGATGGAAAACTACGAAGTCTATAAGGCCCGCCTGACCGGAAGTGCGGATATACAGACCGATCTGATTTACGGTCGGCGCTAGAAAACTTCGCACTTATATTGAAATAGTAGAAATGCTCTGAAATGAAAAAGCAGGCTATTCGCCTGCTTTTTTTGTCCGTCGCGATCTTGGTTTGGTCGCTGTTTTGCCGGGCTTTTCCGATCTCCTAGCACTGGCTTTATTTGCTGCATTCGCCAGCTTGGTGGCTTGCCCGCTCCAGTCTTCGCGCTCCACACGGCGCGGAAAGCCTATGTTTCGCTCGATCCAGCGCGATTCGTCTTCATTCCAGCCGGCAATCTGGTCGTAATGAAACACGCCGATCCCGTTGAGCAATCCCTGAACCGCCCCGCCAATGCCCTTGATGACGGTAAGGTCATCAGGTTTTCCAAGGCGCGCAGCTTCCAAAAGCTCAGGTCGGCCCGGATCGCGTACAGGCTCGGCATTTGCCTCAGCCCCCGCCTTTTCCTCCCGAGAAGGCCAGTTCCCGACCACTTCAGCATCGGGCACAGCTTTCAACTGAAGCTTCTCCGGTTCACGCGGTTGGGATGAGATTTTGGGTTCTTCAGTTTTTGCCGGGGAAGAGATCTTATTTGACGCTTCCGGCTTTTCAGCAACTGGCAATGTCGCGTGTGCCGCTGCAATAATTGTACGCTCGTGATCCGGCATCGCCGCACTTCTGCGCCGCACGAAACGACCCAGAACACAGCCAATAACAAAAGCGATGGCAACAAGAACAGCCAGTTGAACAATCAGCAACGGCATATGGTTTCCTCGTACTCCAAATTACTCAAGCCTGACGAACATAATCGTCGTCAATTTTTCCCCGCCCCCAATTTGCCGCCACTATTTCGAACCGGTCAGCCAGCCCACACCCGCACCGATTAAAACCGCTACAACGAGAACCGGCCAAAACGATACGGCTAAATAAAGCATTGTCAGGTCCGCTTTCTATTCCGGAAATGGAACATATGATCCGCTATGCCTATTCATAAAGAGAAAGGAAAGGCTCGAACAGGCGGGCTGTCAATTCCGAACAGAAAACTAACAGGGGACGAAATTCGAGATTCCGTCAGCCTTCCTCGCCGTAAAAGCTAAGGTTCGCCAATCTCTACCCGTCCTGCCTTCAGAGCGAAAGGAAGCGGGGAGTGCCACCGGGATTCTATCTTTTGATAGCTGGCATCGTCTGCAGCTTTGCCTTTGACAGAGATGTTGAGGTCTGAAATCTCAATCTCTCCTTCCCGCAGAGCCGACAGAAATTGCAAGGCAAACTCCACCGAATCAACGAAATTCGCCGGGCTGCCTCGGCCTACGGCCATTTCATCATCAAGCGGGATGCCCCGAGCCGCACTTTCAGCCGCCGTCATGATACGGTCCCTGACATCATTATCAGGGACGGAACCAGATAGAATGATTCCGTCTGCACTCTTCTTTATCTGTAGCGAATAGGGCGACACGAGCGGAAGAACACTCGTCAGATCGGTGATTTCGCGAATCCCCCTCACCTGCTCCAGCACCATTTTCGCAGCGGATTGAGCCTCTGGATCGGGCGCAATACCTTTAAGCGTCACATCGCGACCGTCCACATCAAAGCCCGTCCATACATATGGAGCCAATGCTTCGCCGGTACGTGATGCAATATCCGTCTCGACCCGATCGGCACCAAACCAGAGCGCAAGCGCAGTCAGCGCTGTGGTCCACGTAACTCCGGGCCAAAACCATTTGAACATGTCGTGGCGTCTCCACGCTGGAAATTATCGAATGCGAAGCTGCGGAACACAAGCCGCTTTCTATTCGTACAAAGACCGAGATTTCGGTGAAAGCAAGATCGCAACCGTGAAAATCCGCAAACAAAAAACCCGGCAGCGATGCTGCCGGGTTCTTTGTGAACAATCCCAGAGGGATTAGAACGAGCGCTGGAAACGAACCATACCCTGGAAGGCATCCTTGCCGTCGAGGCTGATGTTTTCGTCGTCCCACTTGGTGTAGGAAACTTCCGGGGTGATCGTGAAACCAGGAACCAGTTCGTAAGCAACGTTTGCGGTTGCTGCGAAGGTCTTGGTGTCGTCGTAAGCGAGCTGCAGGTTGAAGGTAGCCTTTTCGGTTGCCTTGAATGCAGCGCCACCCCAGACAGCCCAGTCGCCGCCCCACGTGCCGTAGAAGCTGGTGATGCCACGGTAGGTGTAGAAACCGCCGTTACCATCCGACGTAGCGAAGTATTCGTCGTCGTTGGACTTGTAAGCGCCCTGTACCCAGACCGAGAAGCGATCCGTGATGTTGACGTCGCCGCGAACCTTACCGGCCCACTCTTCGTTACGAGCGTCGTAAGCTGCAACAGCTGCGATCGAGCCCCAGCCACCAGCGTACTTCAGACCGCCAACGATGTGCGGCGTGTAGTCGTTCAGCGTTACGTCAACGTCGGAGTCGCCGTTGCCGCCTTCTTCGAGCGACAGGATAGCCGAGAAGCCGTTGCCGCCGGTGAAGGTGTAGCTGATGAGGTTGGTGCGGTAGCCGCCAGCGAGGATCACGTCGTCGTTGATGACGTTGCCGAGGTAACCAGGGAAGGTTACGAAGGCCGATTCATCGAGACCAACGCGCAGGCCGCCGAGCTGGATGTAAGCATAACGCAGCGAGCTGTTTTCGCTCGAGCCGTATGCGTCTTCTTCGCCGTCGCCGCCGCCGTTCCAGTTGTAACGAAGTTCGGTGAAGGTCTTCAGAGTGCCGAGTTCGGTTTCCGAAGCGGTCGAGAAGCGGAGCGTTGCACGGGCGTTCTTGCCCCAGGTGTCACGGTCCAGATCGCCAGGCGTACGAGCGTAAACGCGATCGCCACCCTTTGCGTCGTAACGAACATAACCATGGATACGCAGGCAGGTTTCGGTGCCTGGGATGTAGAAGTAGCCA